>DASPRM010000092.1 GCA_035624455.1 Terriglobales bacterium | reverse complement strand
TGACAATCCGGTGGATAGTGCCGCAATCTCGCCTGACGGCAAGTACCTGGCTTATTCCGACACAACCGGGCTGTATTTGAAACTGCTGCAGACCGGCGAAACCCACGCCTGGCCTTTACCCAAAGGTTTTTCTGCGCACATAGACAGCTGGTTCCCAGACAGCGCCCACGTGCTGGTGGATCACGTGGAAACAGCGGCAGTGCAACCCAGCTTGTGGAGCGCTTCGGTTCTCGGCGGTGAGCCTCGCAAGCTAGCCGACGACGCACAGGCGGGGGTTGTATCTCCCGATGGATCCTACATTGCGTTCATTCGAGTTCCCCCGGTCCGGGGAGAGATCTGGGTTATGCGTTCCGATGGAGAGGAGCAAGTGAAGGTCGTGCCTTATGCTCCCGAGGACTGGCTGGGGAGAATAACCTGGTCTCCTGACGGGCGAAATATTGCATATATCAGACGGCATGTGGCCGGCGCTTTCGAATACCGCACTTCCATTGAAGTCAGCGAGTGGCGCAGCGAGCGCAGAAATACGTTGTTGTCGCAAGAGGACCTGGGCTCGGCTCTGTGCTGGTTGCCGGATGGCCGCCTGGTCTATACACGAGCCGAAAGTGCAACCAACCAAAGAGACTCGAATGCCTGGGTGGTAAGGGTCGACAAGGAGGGCAGGACTTCGGGATCGTCACTTCGCCTCACGCGCGGAATTGGCTTGATCGCAGGGATAACTGCCACAGCAGATGGCGGGATGCTGGTATTCGGCAGGACTCAAGGGCAGAGTCGTACCGCAGTAGGAACCCTGTCGCCCGACGGGAGTCGTTTGCTTGCGGTCAGGCCCCTCACGCTGGACGAAAACCAGAATCAGCCGTTTGCCTGGACTCCAGACAGCAAGTCGGTGGTGCTTTCATCAGACCGCAACGGGACGTTTTCCATCTTCAAGCAGGCGATTGACCAGCCATTGCCGGAGCTTTTGGCCACCGGCTCCGATCGCAAATTGATTCCCCGGTTAACCCCCGATGGCTCCGAGGTCGTCTACCTGTCCTTGCCGGGGTCCACTCACGTGAATGCTTTTTCCGCCATAGCGGCCGTGCCTCTGCAGGGAGGGGCTTCCCATATCATCGTGCGTGGTCCGAAGATATCCACCTTGCCGGGGCCGGGGCCAAGACTTGGGAATGTGGAATGTGCGCGGCTGCCATCCACAGTTTGCGTCTATGACATCCAAGACGGAGATCAGATAACATTCTTTCAATTGCACGTAAAGAGTCGCGCGAGCTCTGAACTAAGTAGGATCGATACCGGAGGAAGTATCTTAAATTGGGGTAGCGTGGACCGTGAACTAAGTAGGATTGATACCGGCGGCCGCATCATAAATTGGGGGTTGTCCCCCGACGGGTCAAAACTTGCAACCATACTCCACACTCCCACTACTGATTCGATTCAGATCCATTCGCTGGCGAGCGGAGAAACGCACGACGTGACAGTCAAAGGCTGGTCCGGTTTGTGGTGCGTGGACTGGGCAGCTGATGGCAATAGCCTCTACGTGACCACAGCCAAGTCCACCTACGCACCTGTGGCCACTACGGGTCTCCGGTCGCTCTATCCCCAAAGCAGCTTGCTGCGCGTAGCGCTCGACGGAAGCGCCTCGCTGTTGCGAGAGGGGGAGAGCGGCCAAATCATGTATGCAATTCCCTCCCCCGATGGACATCTGCTGGCAATTCGCGAGGACGTTGCGGCGACGAACGTGTGGGCCATCGAGAATTTCTGATTAGACCCTTTGGTGGTTTCTAAAGCAATTCCCGCTTCAATCACGTTCTGTTTTGATTACGTTCTGAAGATCAGTTGCGCATTTCCGACTTGAGTTTCAGGAATCTCATTACCTGACTGCGCGAGAAAATCCCCTCCACCTGCCCATTGGATATAACCGGCAGTTGATTCAGGTCCTCGCGGGCCATCATTTCCAGCGCATCCAAAGCGGGTGTGTCGGGCGACACGGTGCGTAGCTCGCTGACCGGGCGCATCACACTCTGCACCGAGGTCTGGTTCCACTCTTCACGGCTGACTCTCTTCACGTCGGCTGGTGTCACCAGTCCTGCGACTTGATTGTTTTGCAACACCACAAAACAGCGCTTTGCCGTGCGCAGCAGGTGTTGTTCGACGAAATCGCTCACACTGATGTAGCCCTCGACGGTGGCACAATCGCGATCCATGAGATCCGAGACACGGCGGCCGCGGAGCTCGCTCACCAATTCCACTTGCATTCCGCTGCTGCGTGCCGCATCGAGCAGAAACCATCCGATGAACGCCAGCCACAATCCACCAAAGTTTGCGCCCAGGAAGAAACGGAACAGCCCCATAAGGATGAAGAGCACTGCAATGCCGACACCTACGCGGGACGCTGCTCGCGTGGAACGCACTTGGTTGCCCGTGATCCACCAGATTATCGCCCGCAGAACCCGGCCGCCATCGAGCGGATAGCCCGGAATCATGTTGAAAGCCGCGAGCGCAATATTGATGTAGCCCAGCCACAGCAAAACAGCAGGCACGGGAGTGCTGGGCTCAGTTCCGGCAGGCCAGCCGGTTAAGCGGGCAAGTCCAATGAAAATCAAACCGATTACGACGCTGGTCAGGGGGCCGGCGATGGCGATTGCGAATTCCGATTTTGCGTCCTGTGCCTCCGACTCGATTTGCGACACTCCGCCCAGCGCAAACAGCGTGATAGCTCGAACCTTCAGGCCTTTTGCCTTCGCTACCAGGGAATGAGCCAGCTCGTGAAGCAGAAGAGTCGCGAAAAATAGCACAGCTGTGACTATGGCGGCTGCCCAGACCACCGTGTTGTTCCATCCTGGAGTGACTTGATGAAAGTGTCCAACAAGGGAAAGCGCGATCAGGAGGGCAATGATGAACCAGCTGAAGTGCAGCCCGATCTCGATCCCGGCAATCTTGCCCAATCGGATTTGAGAACGTAGTGGCACTCATATCCAAGATACGCCACGCGTGCCGGTGTGCGCTGGAATTTCGAGAATCACAGTAGAACTCATCTACTCATCTCACAAGCGCATAGAAAGGTACATAGCCCATTGCTTTGATGTCGTGGGTCACTCCTGCGGCACGAATTGCTTGCGGATAGCCGACGACTCTTCAAGTAACCGCCCGATTCTGGCGTTGGGAGGATAGTTGCGGTGTTTCATCAACGAGCGCGCGACTCAGCATGTTCCGGCTGTACTGGTAGGGATCGCCGACCGCTGGGGCGCCGGGTGAAGATCGTCTCGACCCCGCTGGAGCGTGCGAACTGGGCGTGCAATGGTCACCTTCTTCGAACTCAAAAAGGGGATTCCGGATGACATATTCGGGCACTCTGACGTTCTGTGACTTCGACCGGGCGCGCGTGAAGGAAGTGCAATGACTCGTTGTGGGGCTCTCGAACTCGCTGATCATGGCCTTCTACGCGTTCCATATGCGCCACACGCAGCGTCCACCAACTGACTGCGATTCTCCTTCGTTGGCGGCAAGCGGAAGAGATCGCGAAAACTCCGCTCCCCTGCATGTAGCGCATAAGCGTTAACAAAGGGTTCCAAACAAATCCGGCGAATAACACCGGCGGAACAAATCAGGCCGAATCTGCCTGGAAGTAAAGATTCAGGCTGCCGTCCTGCGAGCTTTTTGTACCGAGTTTAGAAATGCCAAGAGGCCGGCGTTGACTTGATCCACATTCGCGACGCTCGATCGACGGCGCAAAATAGGCGAACACAAGCACATCGTAGGCTTCGAGAAAAATTCCCCGAAGCTACCTGCAACACCCGACGAACGTCGCTCTGGACCATGGGGAATGATCGTAGCACGGACTGATTAGCCCGGATTTTTCAAGCACCTTGGATGTTAGTCTTCGGCCAGAATCGAGCCTGAGAAGCTGGGGAACGGGCTGATGAAGAAGAGGCGGTTTTCTGTCGAGCAGATTGTTGGTGTCCCGAAGCAGGCTGAGGTCAGTGTGCCTGTGGCGGCAGGTCACGCTAAGCCGATTTATCGACACTTACTTCCGTTCGGGTGCTTGGAACGGCGCTAGTCGTAATAAGCCGGCGACTTCTTGAGCTTGGAATTGCCCACGAAGTCGTGCTGAATCCAGAGCTGCGCCCCGGTCTTTTTCAGAAATGCTTCAGCGGCAACTCTGCTTGCTCGCGTCTGATCTTGGTTGAAATCGAACGTCGGCACACGGTTCAATGTGCGCTCTTCTGGATAGTGATACAGGTCACCAGCCAGCAAAACTTGCCCGGTCTTTGCCAGTCTCAAAAACAACATTTGGTGGCCTTGTGTATGCCCAGGAGCCCACTTGATGACAGCGGTTCCATCGCCAAAGACATCGTGGTCTTCGTTGTTAATGATGATTGTTTTCGCATTGCGAAGGCTCGCGTAGGTCGACGGTTGGGTCACACGGGGAGGAGGATCAGCAAACATCGCGTCACGCTCCGCCTTCTGCACGAGCCACGTCGCGCCCGTGAATTGGCTTGCATTCGCCGTGTGATCGTAATGGTAGTGGGAAAGGGCGATATAGCTAATGTCCGCCGGTGCGTATCCTATTTCCAGCATTTGGCTTTTCAGGGAATTGATCACTGTCACGTCTCGTTCCCAATGGTCGGGAAGGACGATATGACGCGCAACGGGAGCGCCAGTCGGCTTCCAGTCTGCATCGGGTACCGCGCCAGCATCCCAGAGTAATGTCCCCTTTGGATGCACAATGAGAAAGCATGGGACCGCTAGATCGCTTGTGGCGACTTCCTCCTTCTTCAAGCCGAAGAGTTCTGTGTTAGCGACGTGGATGGTGCCACATTCAAACACATAGAGTTTGAGCGATCGCGCCGGTTCTGTTCGATTTAGAACGCGACGCGCGGTGCCGGTAGTTACCATTGCGAAGAAGAACACTGCCGCGAAGGCAGGCACGAGCGATCGAAACCGGCGTCTCATGTTGGCATCCTTTCCATTGGTCCGACAAATTGGGTGCGCAAAGTTAGCGAATTCTAAAGCAATACATCAGTCGAAACGGTGCGACGTCTCCCGTAATCATTGATGACACTCCTTATCACAAAGAATGCCTAGCCACCAGTGCGGGGGGGCTCGGACTCGGTGACCGTCAGGATGACGCGAGTCTCACTTGTCCGTATGACGGGCAATCCGGAAGGTGTGGCCAGGACGAACAGACCGACTGGAGTCGGTTTATGAGATAGGCTTCATTCAGAACTGCTGAAGCGCCGCGCCGTGCAGATTAGGCTCGCAGTCGATCGATTCAGCGCTTCAGTTTCTCTATATCTTCATTCGAATAAGTACGTACTGCGGGTTTCTTATGCTTTTTGGCAGCGGCAGCAATCTCGGCAAGACTTCGGCTCTCGTCTTTGGAGAACCTGGAATATGGCGAGTCCAACTGTGCGACGCCGAAATTGAAGCGTGACTGACCGGCGGCAGCGAGCCCGCCGCTGCGTGAAGGCAGCGGCGGGCTCGCTCGTGGTTGCTAGCGTTGGTTAGTTGCCCTGGTTGGCGGGGACGGTGACGGTTGCGGCTTGTAGGGTTGAGTTGCCGGATTTGTCGGTCACCTTATAGGTGATCGTGTAGACCCGCCCCGTCCTTCCGTGGCCGGTGTCACGATCGGCCTGGAGCTGAAAGGCGCGGTCGTCGGTGCCGAAGGCTGCGCCTTGAACAAATCCGGTTTCTGGTTCGTTGCTGGTGATGGAGACGAGCGTGATGGTCGGGTTCGGATCGCAGTTGTCCGTTGCCGTAATCGTGGCCGTTACGTCCACGAACTTGTGATTCGGCGGCCAGATAATGGTGGGCGTCACGGACAGGCTAACTGAGGGCTGCTGAACGTCCAGAATCTGCAGGGGAGATGCTGCCGAAACGGTCTGGACATCACCGGCGATGTTCGTGAAGTTCAGCGACGCGCCGGCTCCCGTAAAGGTCCCCGGGCAGGCGTTGGCTGGCACGGTGAAGTTTGCCGTCTGGCTTGGCGTGTCGCCAACCTTGATGACATCGAGCGGTGAGGTTTGCACCGTGCCATCGGGGTTGGTGATCTGCAGTACCGCCGAGACTGCCGGCCCTTGTCCAGTGTTGGTGACCTTGACCTGGTAGCTCAGTTGATCGCCGGGTTTCGCCGTTGCCGGACCTGTGTCGGACAACGTGATGGCCGGCTGCGAGGTCGTCCTCATATGTTGACGGGCTTGATTGATAGTATCCGGGTCGGCTTCCTGTTCCTCGAAAGCACCACTTCCGGATCCAGACTCCTGTGTAAGCAGGCTGTAGTCAAGCGACTGCCAATCGTTGAAGCTTTTCAACACCTGTTGCTGAGGAGGAGTAAAGCCGACCTGAACCAGCTGCAGATCGTCGGGTTTGGCGGTCGTGTCGCAGAACCGGTTCGGACCATCGTTGATTGAATTGGTGTTGGCGTCCACCGAGTCATCATTACCCAGTGTGAGGGTATCGAGAGTCTTGTTTGACCCGGCAGTGATGCAGATGCCGTCGTTGTTGGTGTCGGCGGACACGTTGGTGAAGATCGGCCCGCAACGCGAGACGCCCTCATTTATCTTGTTCCCGTTCCAGTCGCGAACCCCGAATGCCGCTCCGATACCAACGCACTCGTCGAGGTCTGTCTCGTCGAGATCGATGATGTCGGTGCCGCCGGGGCCAAATCTGGAGTAGTCGCACCCTCCTGGTAGGAGACCGGCCTTAGACAGAACAGTGCAGAACTGGAAGGAATAGTTCATCACGCTCAGATAGTTGGGCTTATTGTTGGTTGTCTCATTGCCGCCGTGCTGCAGGCCCAGCGTGTGTCCCAACTCGTGCATGAACGTACCCGGTTGCTCGGTAGTGCCTACCGAAAAGCCGTTCACTGTGTCCCAGCACGGGGTACCATCGCTGTGCGTACCACCGAGCGTAACCATGAAGTTGCGCCTGCTCTTATCCGTCTCCCCAGTCGTGCAGTCACCGGAAGCGGCACGCACGTTGGTCTGATGTCCCCAGATGAGATAGCGGAAGATTGGCTCGCGCTTGGGGTCGAAGTTGGCCTTCTTCAGATCCGCGAACTGCGTCACGTTTGGAGTGTTTTTGCCGAACCCATCAATGATCTCGTTTCCGGCCTCCGGTATCGCAGTGCCGCCGCCGCCCATGTCGCCGTAGGTTCCCGTTACACCGTTCGGGCCGGCCAGGGAGAAGGTTTGTCCTGCTCCAAACTGCGATCCAGTATCTACGTGCAGCTGTACGCCTGTAGTTCCATCGGGGTTCTGCACCGGCGAATTCGCAAACGACTGAACAATCTGCACAATCGCGCTCTTGTTCGGTGCATGAGTGTGGTTAGCGGCCTGAAGGAAGTCGGACTCAACGAACACATCCTTGCGCAAGGGATTGGCGCCCATGGATGCCAGGTCCAGATCAATCACGCCATCGTTGTCGGTGTCCACGCCGAACTGCTCCCAGACATCCAGCAGACCGTCGTCATCGGAGTCGAAACCCATTTGGAAGCACATATTGGCGTTGCTGCCGCCAAGTGCGTTGTCCGGCCGGCTGCAGTCCTGCGGCCAATTGATATCGCCGCCCCACTTGCCGCCGTCCACGCTCGGGTCTACGACGAAGTCGAGTGCGTTCCCCGGGCCGACCTTGATGTCGGCCTGGTCGTCGCCTGTAAGCGAATCAAAGTCCCAGATTTCAATATGAACGTGAACCGGCTGCCCCGCCGGCACCATCTGGGTGAAGACCCAGGGAGTTGGGAGGTTGCACTCCGAAATTTTTTGGAACCAGTTGAACAACGGGAAGGGTACGATAATCCCACCCAGTCCATTGCCGTCATTGCAGGCGCCGCTGCCATTCTTGTTGTCCTGCTGAACGCCGTTAATGGTGACCTTGGCATAGAAATCTGCAATGGGGCCATCAATCGGATCGAATCCTGTATCAAGCTGTGTCAGCCCGGTGATGTACACCTTGAAGGGTACGTTCTGGGCGGATGCCTTCGACGACAAGGTCATCAAGGCAGCGCACCCAAAGACAAGTACAAACCAACGCATATTCCACATTCTCATTTCTTGTCTCCTTATTGAAAAGGCGGCTTCGCCGGGTGAGCGGTGCCGTGAGAGAGCCCGGGAAGACGGATGAAACGCTGGGGTGACGTACATTCTGCGATCTCCTTTGTCGGCTGTGGCGCGGCCCTAACGGTATGCCTGCGGACGGGGCGGAGTTGTCATGGGCTTGTTTGGGGTCTGTTAATTCCGAGGGCAGGCGCTCGCCGTCGTCGTGGAGAGCGTGACGGATTTTGCGAATCGCCAGACGGACTGGAGTCGGTTTATGAGATAGGCTCTACCAGAACTATGCCGCGCAGCTCTGTGCAGGTTGGCGTCAGAGTCGATCGACTCAGCGCTTCAGTTTCTCTATATCTTCGTTCGAATAGGTACGTACTGCGGGTTTCTTATGCTTTTTGGCAGCGGCAGCGATCTCGGCAAGACTTCGGCTCTCGTCTTTGGAGAACCTGGAATATGGCGAGTCGAACTGTGCGACGCCGAAATTGAAGCGTGACTGACCGGCGGCCTGAGCACTAATAGGAGCTTGAACTGGCGCCGACGGCGGCGCTTGCTCCGCCGTGAGTATGTTCTCGCTGCCCGGCTGCGCACTGGCAACCTGCCAGGCTGTTCCCCAGGATTGCAGGCCGGCGGGATATTCAATTTGAGATGACGAAGTGTTTACCACTCCTGGAGGGACCTCAACCGTCGCAGTTGAGACGTCGCCGAGATGCACCGAAGGGGTATACAGCAGCGGCGGTGAAATCGGGGCTCCGGGCACGGCCCAGCCCGAACTGGTGGCGAAACCTTGTGAGGTGACGGTCACTTGCGCATAAGTGATCGCGCTCAGGCCTACTAGACAAAACAACAGCCAACGATGGCGCATCGGGCACTCCTTCTTCCAACGATGCCGCGGACTGATCTTGCTCGCATCACCTGTATTAAGAATACCCGCAATTTCCACCCGTGGATTCGCTCCCGCAGAAAAAATCAATCTCAGCTAGCCAAACTACCTAGCCCAAGCGTGCCCAGTTAACGAGAGCGTGTGCTTGCCGTTCTCCGTGTTGACCTGCCGCTTCCCCGGCGTTGACGGGTACGGGCAGCCTTCTTGGCGGCGCGGCTGCGGGCAGTGCTTCCGCGTTTCCGGGCGGCGGTGTGCGCCTGCCGCGATAGCGAGCCGGGCGAGGCTGCCGATTTGCCTTCTCTCTTCAGTGCACCTCGGACTGCCCGTGAACGGGTGCTCGACGGCTTGCGCCGTGAAAAACTCTTTCCGCGACGATATGCGCGTTCAGCCTGCTTCCGGGTCTTAGCAGACGCCTTGCCCTTAGCAGGTGGTTTCAGGGTTACTCCCGCGCGGCGCGCCTTCGAGAGCCCGATGGCTATCGCCTGCTTGGTATTGCGTGCGCCGTGCTTCCCTTCCCGCACGTGATGCATTTCCTCGCGGACAAATTCGCCGGCCTGCGTGCTTGGCGACTTGCCTTCCCGCGCATCTTCCTGTGCTCTCTCAATGGTTTCTTTTTCCGGCATAAACATGCTCCTGCTTACGAGCTTAGAAATCAGTGCAACAAAAAACTATCGAGCACATGTGGTAATCGCATGCGTAGATTCCTGTAGGAATAAGGGGTTAGCCGCGCCTCGGTTGACACAGAAGTCACCGCACGAGTACGGTGTTGAATTCTTTGAGAGGTCGATTGCCTGTGATGGTACTGGCTGGCGATATCGGCGGAACCAAGGCGCACCTGGCGCTGTTTGCGCGCACCCCCACCGGATTGGATCTGATTCTGGATCGTTTGTTGCCTAGCGCCAACTTCCCTACCCTGGAAGCACTGATCACTACCTTTGTCGGGGCACGCGACGTTCCGGAAGCCATTTGCCTGGGAGTGCCCGGCCCCGTGGTCGATGGGGCGGCGCGCATCACGAATCTTCCCTGGTCCTTAAACGCAAATGTCCTGCGCGATCATCTCGGAGTACAGAAAGTATGGCTGCTTAATGACTTGGAAGCCACCGCGTGGGGTATCGGTGTGCTTCAGCCAAATGAGCTACAAACATTGAATGGAGGCGCACGCGGCACGGGCAACGCCGCTCTGATTGCCGCCGGCACCGGCCTGGGAGAGTCGATCCTCTTCTGGAATGGTCAACGCCACGTTCCCAGCCCTTCCGAAGGCGGGCATTGCGACTTTTCCCCGCGTGACCCTCTGGAAATCGACCTGCTGAACTATCTGATCGAAATTTATGGACACGTCAGCTGGGAACGAATCCTTTCCGGTCCAGGTTTATCGAATATTTATAAATTTCTGCGAGACTCGGGGCGCCAGAAAGAGGACCCGCGGGTAGCAGACAGAATGCGTTCCCAGGATCCCAACGCGGTCATCGCAGAACTCGGATTGCAAAGCAAAGATAAGCTGTCTTCCGACGCCCTGGATCTTTTTGTGTCGCTCTATGGTTCGGAGGCAGGAAATTTGGCCCTGAAGTCGATGGCTGTCGCCGGAGTCTATGTTGGTGGTGGTATTGCTCCCAAGATCGCGACGAAGTTTCTGGATGGCACTTTCATGCGGTCGTTTGTGGACAAGGGACGGCTTGGCAGCTTGCTGGAACGAATCCCGGTTCACGTGATTCTGAACCCGAGCACCGGGCTATATGGAGCAGCCCGATACACCTTGTTGGCGGCAGGTGATCAAAGCCTGCCGGTTATCACTCGTCACCCAGACGCGGATCTGGCGGAGAATCAGGCAAGCACCCTGGAGTGAGTACCGAGATCGGGAACCCAATTGAACAAAGAGCAAAACTCGTTCGCCCCCGGCGCTCCCGGAATCGAACCTCGCTGGACCCGTGGCGCCAAGGATGCGGTCGGAACGGCATACTCTACCTCCAGCCGTGTCTGGTACACCGTGGCCAGCGGCGCTCTTACCGAGGTTTATTACCCCACCATTGACCAGCCCCAGATTCGTGATATGCAGTTCATGATCACCGACGGTGAGAGCTTCTTTCACGATGAACGCCGCAGTCTGGATACCCAATTGGATTGCATTTCCGAATCCGCCCTGGGATTTGAAATCGTCAATACCGACCCTCAGAAGCGCTATTGCATCCGCAAGACGATCATCGGTGATCCGCACCAAAATTGCGTCCTGACTCATGCCCGCCTGAGCGCTGCTCCCGAACTTCTTTCTCGTCTCCAGCTTTTCGTGCTGTGCGCTCCTCATCTTCAGATTGGCGGCTGGCACAACAATGGCGAAGTGCTGGATATCAAAGGCAAGAAAATACTGGTCGCTTACAAAGACGGCGTATGGCTGGCGTTGGGAGGAACAAACTTTCCATTCCTGAAGTGTTCTTGCGGTTATGTCGGAAGAAGCGACGGCTGGACTGACCTCAACAACAACTACAAGATGGACTGGGAGTATTCCCAGGCTCTCGACGGCAATATAGCGCTCACCGCCCAGCTCGATCTCAGCCTCGGTACCGAGTTCACGCTGGGGCTGGCTTTCGGCCAATCCCGGCACGACGCCGTCACTTGCCTGGTGCAGTCCATCAGCATTCCGTTCGCCACCGCATACGAGCACTTCGTCGACCAGTGGCATCGCACGAGCCGACGCTTCAGCTTGGTTTCTAAGCTCTCTGATGGTGACTCCCACTATCGTGTTTTCTCCCGCAGCGTGAATCTGTTGCTGGCACACGAAGACAAGCTTTACCCCGGGGCCATGATTGCCTCTCTAAGCATTCCCTGGGGACAGGACAAGGGAGACGACGAACTGGGGGGTTACCATCTCGTGTGGACACGCGATATGGTCAACTTGGCCAGTGCCCTGCTCGCCGTTGGCGATGTCAACACCCCGCTTCGTGCCCTTATCTATCTGGCAGTCTCGCAGCGTGCGGACGGCGGTTTCTATCAGAACTTCTGGATCGACGGCAGGCCTTACTGGACAGGTGTGCAGCTCGATGAGGTGTCCTTTCCGATCCTTCTTGCCTGGCGGCTGAAGGAAGCCAAAGCCCTGGAGAATTTTGATCCCTATTTACTGGTACTGCGTGCTTGCGAATACCTGATCCGCAAGGGGCCAGCTACCAAGCAGGATCGCTGGGAGGAAGCGGGTGGCTACTCTCCTTACACGCTCGCGGTGAACATTACTGCCCTGATCTGCGCCGCGGACTTTATAGAAGAACACGGCGACTCCGCAACTGCCGAGTTCGTGCGTGAATACGCCGATTTTCTTGAGGCGCACGTAGAGCCCTGGACGGTGACCACGCAAGGCACACTGGTGCCCGGCATTTCTCGCCATTACATTCGCATTAACCCAGCCAGCAGCGGTGAGGGTTCAACCGGCGACGAAGATCCCAACACCGGCATCGTCACTCTCGCTAATCGTCCGCCTGGGACCCAAACTCGTTTCCCGGCTAGGGACATTGTTGATCCCGGTTTTCTGGAGCTGGTTCGGTTTGGCATACGGCGCGCAGACGACCCTCTCATCGTCGACTCTCTGCGGGTTTGCGATGCCATTCTGAAAGTTGAGACACCTCTGGGGCCCTCCTGGCATCGATACAATCATGATGGTTATGGCGACCGAGACGACGGTTCTTCGTTCTCCGGGTGGGGTGTCGGACGCCTTTGGCCGTTGCTGACCGGAGAGCGTGGGCATTACGAGATAGCTGCCGGACGCGACGCCGAACCCTATATCCATGCCATGGAAAACTTTTCCAATGGCATTGGACTGATTCCGGAACAGGTCTGGGACCAGCCAGATAACCCCAAACGGCGTCTGTTTCTCGGACGCCCCACAGGTGCTGCCATTCCCCTGATGTGGGCACACGCGGAATACATCAAGCTTCTACGCTCACAAGCGGAGGGGAGGGTTTTCGATTGCCTTCCTCTGATCCATGAACGCTACGCTGGCGGGAGTGGCCAGCGGAAATCCATAGAGGTCTGGAAGTTTAATCGCCAGGTGCGGTCGGTCCCCGCCGGAGGACGCCTACGAATTCTGGCGGCTTCGGAATTCATTCTTCATTGGACAAAGGACGAATGGGAAACCGCGAACGACACCCATTCGACGGCAACATCAATCGGAATCCATTTTGTGGACATCGCCATCTCATCTGGGCAGAAGTCTCCGGTTCGCTTCACCTTCCGCTGGGTTGAGGAGAACGCCTGGCAGGGTGCGGACTTCAAGGTGGAGATTCGCCCATAAGACAACCGTAAGCAGCGGAAAGGTGGAGACCTGTGGCACACCAAGTAGAAATTCCTGTCGCCCCCAGCCCTGAAGTAGATGCCAATTGGCCCGGCACCAATCTGACTCCGGCTCAACTGGATCTGCTCTGCATCAACACCATTCGCACCCTGTCGATGGATGGCGTGCAAAAAGCAAACAGCGGACACCCTGGCACCCCGATGGCCTTGGCGCCGGTGGCCTACGTACTGTGGGACCGCTTCCTGCGTCACAATCCACACAACCCGCACTGGCCCAATCGTGATCGCTTCGTGCTCTCCGCCGGCCACGCCTCCATGCTGCTCTACTCGATGCTTCACCTGACCGGATATGACCTGTCGCTCGATGAACTCAAACGTTTTCGGCAGTGGGGGTCGAAGACCCCGGGGCACCCCGAATATCACCTGGTTCCGGGAGCCGAAACCACGACCGGGCCCCTTGGCCAGGGAGTCGGAACCTCGGTAGGCATGGCCATCGCCGAGCGCTGGTTCGAGGCTCAATTCAATAAGCCCGGCCAAACGCTGATCGATTATCGCGTCTACGCGATCTGCAGCGATGGCGACCTGGAGGAGGGCATCTCTCACGAAGCGGCCTCGATTGCGGGACATCTGGCGCTTTCAAACCTGATTTGGATTTACGACAACAACCATATCTCCATTGAGGGCGACACCGCCTTAGCCTATAGCGACGATGTTGCCAATCGCTTCAACGGTTATCACTGGAATGTCATTCGCGTTCCCGATGCCAATGATCTTAGCCTCTTCGACACGGCTTTGCGCGCCGCTCAGCGGGAAGAGTCCCGTCCGACGTTGATCATCGTCAACAGCCACATCGGGTGGGGTTCTCCGCATAAGCAGGACACCAAGGAAGCTCACGGCGAGGCCCTGGGAGAGGACGAGGTTCGCCTCACCAAAGCGGTTTATGGCTGGCCGGTAGACGCCAAATTCCTGATTCCGGCGCAGGTCAGCGAACACATGCGCCAGGCGATCGATCGCGGCCAAAAGTTGGAGCAGGAGTGGAATGCGCAGCTGGCCCAGTATCGACGTACCTACTCTGACCTAGGCACCGAGTGGGACCGCATTCAGGCAGGAGAATTGCCTCCGGGATGGGAGAGCGACATCCCGAAGTTTCCCGCAGACGCCAAGGGCGTGGCGAGCCGCGACTCCTCTAACAAAGTTGAAAACGCGATTGCCAAGCATGTGCCCTGGCTGCTGGGCGGCTCCGCTGACCTGGCGCCTTCAACAAAAACCTTAATCTCCGGCGCTGAGTCGTTCGAAGTAGGAAGCTATGGTGGCCGGAATTTTCACTTTGGAATCCGTGAGCACGGGATGGGCGCAATCGTTAACGGTATGACCCTGTCCAAGCTGCGTGCTTTTGGTTCAACCTTTTTCATCTTCTCGGACTATATGCGACCCGCCGTGCGCCTGGCGGCGCTGATGGATATCCCGTCCATCTTTATTTATACTCACGACTCCATAGGCCTCGGTGAGGATGGACCAACGCACCAGCCCATTGAGCAACTGATGTCCCTGCGGGCGATGCCTCGCCTGATTCTGATTCGTCCTGCCGATGCCAACGAGGTCGCAGAGGCCTGGCGCGTGATCATGACCACCAAGGATCAGCCCATCGCACTCGTTCTTACCCGTCAGGCCATACCTACGTTCGATCGCGCGAAATATGCTTCCGCGGAGGGCTTGCGCAATGGCGCTTACATTCTGGCGGATTCCAAAGGCCAGCCTGAAGTGATCCTGATGTCGAGCGGCTCGGAGGTTCAGCTCTGTATCGGAGCCTATGAGCAATTGACGGCGGAAGGAATTCGCTGCCGGGTAGTAAGTTTCCCCTCCTGGCGTCTGTTCGAGAAGCAATCTGCGGAATACAAGGAAAGCGTTTTTCCGGCCGCGGTTCCTGCCCGCGTTGCGGTGGAGGCTGGCACCGCCTTGGGTTGGCGCGAATACATCGGGGATGAAGGACGCACCGTTACCCACAGCGATTTCGGTGCATCCGCTCCGATCAAGGATGTGATGAAAGGCTTCGGCTTTACTGTTGAACACGTGGTCGCCGAAGCCAAAGCTGCGCTGCAGACAGTAAAAAACGGTTAGCCGGGTTCCGCGGCAGGAGTTGGCATCGGCTGTCGATTCTATGACGCGACCTCCCTCACTAGCCAAAGGACGGCTAGAAACTGGGCACGATCAAAACCCAGAGATGCTTCGCTTCGCTCAGCATGACCCGGAACTGAACGTCGGTGTGGCTTAACCCGATACTGACAACGGTTTGCGAGGAGTCCTATGAACCCCAATCCACTGGTTCAACTCGGAGCCCTCGGGCAGAGCGTTTGGATGGATCAGATCCGTCGCGCGCTTCTGACCAGTGGTGAGTTGAAGAAAATGATTCGCGAAGATGACCTGCGCGGACTCACCTCCAACCCGACCATCTTCGAAAAAGCCATCAGCGGCAGCAATGACTATGCCGACAGCTTGCGCGCCCTGGCTCGAAAAGGCGCCAGTGTGACAGAGATCTATGACGCACTGGTCACCGAAGACATCGCAGGCGCGGCAGATTCCTTTCGCGGAGTTTACGACCGCCATAAGGGCAATGACGGCTATGTCAGCCTGGAAGTTTCGCCCCTGCTGGCGCACGACACAGCCCGTACTATCAAGGAAGCAAAGGCCCTGTTTACTCAACTCAATCGCCCTAACGTCATGATCAAGGTGCCGGGCACAGCGGAAGGACTGCCGGCCATCGAGGAGTTGATTGCTTCCGGGCTGAACATCAATGTAACCCTGATTTTTTCGGTTGAAGTCTACGAGCAGGTCACGGAAGCCTATATCAAGGGCCTGGAGAGGCGCGTAGCCGCGGCGCAGCCGATCAACAATATCGCCTCGGTAGCCAGCTTCTTCGTAAGCCG
This sequence comes from Terriglobales bacterium, assembly GCA_035624455.1. Lineage (NCBI taxonomy): Bacteria > Pseudomonadati > Acidobacteriota > Terriglobia > Terriglobales > Terriglobales bacterium. The sequence goes on along the minus strand of DASPRM010000092.1, from coordinate 47,307 downwards.
AATCGACACGGCGGTCGACAAGGAACTGGATAAGAGGCTTGCCCAGACGACAGATCAGGCCCTTAAGAACCGCATTTCCGCTCTTCACGGCCAGGCGGCGATAGCTAACGCCAAGCTGGCGTACGATTCGTTTAAACGCATTTTCAATTCGTCTCGATTTGCCACGCTCAAGGCCAGGGGTGCGCGAGTTCAGCGGCCGCTGTGGGCTTCCACCAGCACCAAGAATCCCAAGTATTCGGATGTGATGTACGTGGAGACGCTTATCGGTCCCGATACCGTGGACACTATGCCTCCGCAAACCATCGACGCCTACCGTGACCATGGAAAACCCACACTCACACTGGAAAAAGGCCTCGACGAAGCGCACAAAGTCTTCGCCGAACTCAAGGCTCTTGGGATTGACTTCAAGGCCGTTACCGACAAGCTCACGGTTGATGGTGTCAGGCTTTTCGCTGAATCCTATGAGCAGTTGCTGGAAGTGATTCGCGACCGGCGCGACGAGGTTGTCAGCGCCATACTGGAGCGCCACACTGCGGCGCTGGGCAAATATCAGTCCACAGTGGACGAAGCCCTCAAGGGGCTGGAAAAACAGGATTATGTTGCTCGCGCCTGGAAGAAAGACTCCACTGTCTGGAAGTCTGAACCCGAACATCAGAAGACCATCTCCAACGCTCTCGGCTGGCTTACCGTACCCCAGCTCGTCACGGAAGACTTGCCTGATCTGGCTGCTTTCGATGAGGAAGTCCGCGGAGCCGGATTTGAGGATGCAGTAGTTCTCGGCATGGGCGGCTCCAGCCTTTGTCCTGAGGTCCTCAGCCTCACATTCGGCAGGCGTAATGGCTCTCCGCGACTGCACGTGCTCGATTCCACGGTTCCTGCCGCCATTCTGCATCTCGAGCAGCAGATCAATCTGCAGAAGACGCTGTTCATCGTCTCCTCCAAGTCCGGCACCACGACCGAACCGCAAATGTTTTACCGGTACTTCTTCGATCGCGTGAAGCAGATTCGCGGAAAGAAGGCGGGAGAGAATTTCGTTGCCATCACCGATCCCGGAACCCAGCTGCAGCAGGAAGCTGAGCGCAACGGATTCCGGCGAGTTTTTCTCAACCCGGCGGACATCGGTGGGCGTTACTCTGCTCTCTCCTACTTCGGCATGGTCCCTCTGGCCGTAATGGGAGGGCCGTTTTCAGCTCTGCTGGGCCATGCTGTCGAAGCCATGCATGCGTGCTCTGCTGCTGTTCCTGCCAATGAGAATCCCGGCCTGCGCCTCGGCGCCGCTATCGGAGCTTTGGCGAACGCCGGGCGTAACAAGGTGACGTTTATCACTCCACCTCCGATCGACTCACTCGCCCTCTGGATCGAGCAGCTCATCGCCGAGAGTACGGGCAAGGAAGGCAAGGGCATCGTGCCGGTTGCCGGCGAGCCTTTAGGTCCTCCTGAGATTTACGGCGATGACCGCGTGTTCGTCTACATCCGCACAAAGTCGGTTACCTCACCTGACATCGAGCGCAAGCTGGAAGCGCTGCAAGCTGCCGGCCATCCCGTGCTTCGCCACATCCTCCTCGATTCGCAGGATCTGGGCCAGGAATTCTTCCTATGGGAATTTGCCACGCCGGTTGCCGGCAAGCTTTTGGGCATCGATCCTTTCGACCAGCCCAATGTGCAGGAGTCCAAGGACAACACCAGGCGCCTGCTGGCGGAATACTCCAAGAACGGCAAGCTCGCACAGCAGGAGCTGATTGTTACTGAGGGATCCATTCATGTGCTCAGTGATTCTGAAAATCGCTCCGCACTGGCCAACGGGAGTTCCTCGCTGTCGGACGCCATACAAGCGCACTTGGCGCGAGTCCGACCCGGGGACTACGTAGCGATCACCCAATACATCGACGAGCTGCCGCAGTACGACGATCTGCTGCAACAGATGCGAGTGCTGATTCGCAATCAGACTCACGCTGCCACTACCACTGGTTATGGCCCGCGTTTCTTGCACTCCACCAGCCAGCTCCACCAAGGCGGCCTGGATAGTGGCGTCTTCATCCAGATCACTTCCGAAGATGTCGAGGACGTCAAGATTCCCGGCGAGGTTTTCTCCTTCGGCATCCTGAAGCAGGCGCAGGCATTGGGTGATTTTGAGTCGCTGTCGCGTCGCCATCGCCGGGCGATTCGCATCGATCTTGGCCGCAATGTTGAAGTAGGTCTCAAACAGTTGCTCGCCGTCGTGCAGGGAACTGTTTCCCCTGCCCTGGAGACGGGTGTCCGGCGATAGGAGCTATCTATGTCAACCGTGACTGCAGATTTTGGCATGGTCGGACTCGCCGATCGCCCGCAGGCGGGATTCGTCCACACTGATTGGCTCACCTTACTAGGAGAGAAGAAAACGGGAGGACAAAAATGAGCACCCTGGTGCAGGCTGTTCCTCGGGAAAAACCGGCTGCTGTTTCCCTTCCCCCGGGCGAATCCTGTGTGCTGGTGATTTTCGGGGCCACCGGTGATCTGGCGCATCGCAAGCTGTTACCCGCGCTCTTCGACCTGGCCTGCCTCGGCTGCACCCATAACCAGTTTGAGATTCTGGGCATCGGACGCACTCCGTTAAGCACGGAGGAATTTCGCGCGCGCATGCGGCAGGCTGTCTCGTCCTCCAAGGAAGCGCGCGATTACAGCGATGCACGGTGGGGCGACTTCGAAAAACGAATTTCCTATTTTCGCGGTGATGCCAACGATCGTGCTTTTTATCCCCAGTTGGCCGCACATTTGAAGAAAATGGAAGAATCGGGTTCAAGCCCGAACACTCTCTTCTACATCTCTGTAGCTGCCTCGCTGGCTCCTCCAATTGTCGAGGGCCTGGGTTCGGTGAAGCTGGCGAAAAAGCAAAAAGGCTGGTCGCGCATCGTCCTGGAAAAACCTTTTGGCCACGATCTGGCCAGTGCCCAGCAACTCAACCAGATTGTTTCGAGTGTTTTTGACGAGCGCGATGTCTATCGCATCGATCACTATCTCGGCAAAGAAACGGTCCAGAACATTCTCGTGTTTCGCTTCGGCAATTCCATCTTCGAGCCCGTTTGGAATCGCAACTACGTCGACTACGTCGAGATCACGGCCGCTGAAACGCTCGGTGTCGAGAACCGAGCCGCCTTCTACGAAGAAACTGGGGCGTTGCGCGACATGGTTGCCAACCACATGCTTCAGCTGCTCACTCTGACGGCGATGGAACCACCCGTGGCTTTCGACGCAGACTCCGTCCGCGAGCAGAAAGTGGAGATTCTGCGCTCCATTCGCCCCATGAGCGTGGAAGAGGTCGCCAAGAGCACAGCCCGCGGGCAATACGGCGCGGGGAAGATCGACGGCAAGGCTGTGCCGGCGTATCGTGAAGAGCCCGGGGTCGGCAAAACGTCCAACACCGAGACCTATGCCGCAGTCCGCTTCGGTGTCGATAACTGGCGATGGGCCGGTGTTCCCTTTTACGTCCGGGCCGGAAAGCGTCTCGCCCGCCCCTTGACGGAGATCGAAGTTCATTTCAAGCGCACACCGCAGGCTTTATTTTCCCGTACTCCGGACGAACAGATCGAGCCCAATGTCATCAGTCTTCGAATCCAGCCCAACGAAGGTATCACCGCCAGCTTTGCGGCCAAGATCCCCGGAACGCAGATGCGAGCCGCCTCCGTGGGATTGGATTTCTCCTACAAGAATGCCTTTGCCGCGAATACGCCTGCCGCTTACGAGACCCTGCTGCTCGATGCCATGCGCGGTGATGCCACGCTCTTTACCCGCCGCGACGAGGTCGAGGCAGAGTGGAAGATCATCACTCCTATCGAAGAGGCCTGGGCGCAATTGCCCCCGCCAAAATTTCCCAATTACTCCGCCGGCAGCGATGGACCCGACGAAGCCAAGAATCTGATGGCCTCCGACCGTCACCGCTGGCGAACGATTCACATCACTGATCGCGATTTGTGAGCCAGAGCCAACAAATTCCGGAGTTGCAGCCACAAATTCGGCTGGTCGTCACGGATGTGGACGGCACCCTGCTCGACGAGCAGAAACAGCTCTCCCCACGTTCCATTCAAGCTGTATTCAAGGTACGAGAGGCTCGCATCCGGTTCTCCATAGTCAGCGCACGCCCGCCTCTGGCCGTGAAAATTCTGATTGATGAGTTGGGGATTGTGGATCCGGTGGCCTGCTTCAATGGCGGAATGATCGTCTCACCCCGGCTCGAGGTGCTCCGCCGAAGGCCGCTGAATCCGGACGATGCCCGCCTGGTGTGTGCCGTCATCCTCGAGCACAAGCTGGGGTTGTGGGCATATGCCGATCGCGACTGGTACGTTGGCGATCTCAAGGGAGAGCATGTCGCGTCACATAGCGAGCACACGGGACTCATACCGCAGCCCTTTACCAATGCCGTGCTGAACAGCGTTGACAAACTGGTAGGCGTAAGCGACGACTTCAATCTGATAACGCTCTGCGAGCGTGATCTGCGAACGCGCAGTGACACCCACATCTCCGCCACGCGTTCGGCAGACTTCTATCTTGACGTGACCCATTATGATGCCAACAAAGGCAATGCCATCCTGTCGCTTTCCAAGTTGCTGGGAATCGATACCGCCAATATCGCCACCCTGGGGGATATGCCCACAGATGTGCTTATGTTCCGGCGGAGCGGAATGAGCATTGCCATGGGCAATGCTTCACGCGAGGTGAAGTCAGCTGCCCAATTTGTCACGAATTCCAATCAAGAGGATGGATTCGCCCTGGCCATGGAGCGCTTTATCCTGCCTGCTGCGCCGCGAAGCGCAGAAGAGAATACGCCTTCCATTGCGCCCAGCGGATCCTGATGCTTAGGAGCACACTCATGAGTAAGCCCAACGTGGTGATTTGCGACAATAACGCAGCATTGAACCAGGAAGCCGCTCGGCGGTTTGCCGCCTTATCGACCGAGGCCATCGCTGCACGCGGGAGATTCCTGGTGTCGTTGTCTGGCGGGTCAACTCCCAAGGCCTTGTATCAGTTGCTGGCCACGCCGGAATGGCGCAACAACATCAATTGGTCCAAAACGCATCTTTGTTGGGGAGATGAGCGCTTCGTTCCGCAGGACAATCCGCAAAGCAATTACCGCATGACGAACGAAGCCCTCCTATCCAAGATCCCGATACCGTCAGGGAACGTCCATGCAGTTCCCACACAACTGGGCAAAGCGGAGGAAGCCGCCGCGGCTTACGAAAAGACCATCCGCCAGGTATGTGGCGCGAAGGAAGGTGAAACACCGCGTTTTGACCTTATCCTGCTTGGCTTGGGAGAAAATGGTCACACCGCCTCGCTGTTTCCGCATTCTCCGTTGCTTCATGAGATGAACCGCCTGGTAGCTGCGGATTTTGTTCAGGAAGTTAACCTCTATCGAATCACCATGACCGTTCCGCTTATCAACCACGCTCGTTGTGGCATTTTTCTGGTATCCGGTTCCGGCAAAGCTGCGGTGCTGAAGGAAGTGCTCACTGGACCGAACCAGCCCGAAGAGCTCCCTGCGCAGCTCATCAAGCTCGATCAAGGCATGCTGATTTGGTTAGTAGATAAGCCAGCCGCGAACCTGCTGCCGGCGGCGGTGGCGTAGCCACCCATCGGATGATCATCCTCCTGATGGGTGTGTCGGGATCCGGCAAGACTACAGTCGGCGAAACGCTGGCACAACAACTCGGCTGGAAATTCGCCGACGCCGATGACTACCATCCTGCCGCCAATATCGCCAAGATGTCAGCTGGAATTCCACTCACGGACGAGGATCGCGCTCCCTGGCTCGAGTCCCTTCGACGGGCAATCGCTGCCTGGCTTGGGGCCAAAGAAAATACCGTTCTCGCCTGCTCGGCTCTTAAGCGGTCTTATCGGGAGGTGCTGATGATCAACCCGGAGGTCCGGCTGGTCTATCTCCGCGGATCGTTCAGCCTGATCGAGGAGCGCATGCGTGAGCGGCATGGACACTACATGAAGCCGGGAATGCTCGAGAGCCAGTTCGAGGCTCTGGAAGAGCCCCTGGAGCCTGAGCACGCCATCGCGATCGATGTGAACGATACGGTCCCCGACATTGTTGCCAAGATTCGTTCCCGCCTTGGCCTGTAACTGCGCATGCCTGCCAAGCTCTCATATCCGAGATTGATGTCCTCGGGTAGAATTTTGCCGTTTGAATCCCAGCCCTGATCATCGGCGCATCCTGGTAGTCGACGACGAGCCCCAGATCACGCGCGTGCTGCGTACGACTCTGGGCGCCCAAGGCTACGACATCCGCACCGCCAACGACGGCGAACAGGCACTCGAGGTGCTCCGCGACTGGACGCCCCATCTGGTAATCACTGACCTCGCCATGCCGAATCTGGACGGTATCGCTTTGTGCCGGAAGATTCGCGAGAAGTCACAGCTGCCCATCATCGTTCTCTCGGTGCGAGGACAGGAGCGCAACAAGGTGGAAGCGCTGGATGCCGGCGCAGACGATTACGTTACCAAGCCTTTCAGTATGAAAGAGCTGGTGGCGCGGGTACGAGCCCATCTTCGGCGCACGCCCGCTCCAGAGACGGCCGCACCGCAAGTCATCGAGGTGGGCGACTTTCACATCGACCTGGCCGCCCATGAGGTCATCGTCGGCGGACAACCGGTGCGCCTTACACCCAAGGAATTTGATTTGCTCGTCTACCTGGCCCAGCACCCGGGGAAGGTCATTACACATCGCGCATTGTTAAGTGCTATTTGGGGAGCCAACAGCGTCGAGCAACCCGAGTATCTCCGCGTTTTTGTCGGCCAACTGCGGAAAAAGATTGAGCCTGAGGCCAGCTCTCCCCGCTACATCCTTACCGAACCCTGGGTCGGATACCGTTTCGAACCTGGCGAGTGAAGTTTCAGCACGTGTGCGGAGCCACCCAAAAGGTAGCCTCGCCCTCTGGATGTCATCTTGAGCGAGGACGAGGTTTACAAATCCTCGTCCGAGTCGAAAGATCTCGCGTTTTCCTTGAGCTTCCTACGTCTTCTTCCTGCGCTCGCACTCGGTCACAATCTTGCTGGGATCTACAGCCTCCTTGTCCACCTGCATCTCCACGACCTTGCCTTGTTTGTCGATGAGAAACGTGGCTCGCCTGGCGGACTCCAGCCTTACTCCCTTAACCTCCAGGGGCTTCAGCAGGCCATATTCACGCGTAACCGCGCCGGAGACATCTCCCAGCAGGGGAAACGTTAAGCCATTCTGTTGTGCCCAAGCCTGATTGGCGAAAGGACTGTCGATGCTCACACCCAGGACCTGGGTGTCGGCCGCCTCCAGCTTTTGCAGATTCTGCTGGAAGGCCTTCATCTCCTGGGTTCAACCGCCGGTGAACGCGAACACATAAAATGCCAGGGCGACATTCTTCTTCCCGCGGAAATCGTGCAGCGAAACCGGGGTCAGATCTTTGCCATCAAACGTCAGCAGGGTGAAATCCGGCGCCGTGTCTCCCACCTTGATCTTTGGGGCTGCCGGCTCTGGTTTGGCTTGGCCATTGGCTTTCCCTACAGACAGCAGCATGCATGCCAGCACCAGCCCCAGGCATGCCAACTTGACTCCCTGGCGAATTCTCATGGGCATCCTCTCTCCTTCCGCTAATCCACTGCTCAGCGCAGCGTACATTCTAATTCGGGAATGCTATCGTCGTTGGTTCCTAGTAATGGAATCTGAATCGTCTGGAAGAATAAAATACATGCGGAGGTCAGGAGGACACCCAGGCGGAATCTCGTCGGCCGGGATTCCACGCTTTGCCATGAGCTTGCGCACAGTCAACGACGTTTTCCGCGCCCCGGTCACTCGAAACAGCGATCAGGTCATGCTTTTCAAGCAGACTGTCAAATGGATTCCCATCTCCTCCCGCGAGCTCTACCGCGACGTGGTGGGTACCGCGCGGGCGCTTATGCAATGGGGTATCGCCAAGGGTGATCGAGTCGCCATACTCAGTGAAAACCGGCCGGAATGGGCGGTGGCAGATTTTGCCACCATGGCTATTGGCGCCGTGGTCGTTCCACTCTATCCGACGCTCACCGGCGAACAAATCGCCTTCCTGCTCAACGATTCCGGCACGCGCGTCATCTTTGTTTCTACTACCGAACAGCTTCAGAAGATCAAATCCATCAAAGATCAGACTCATCTCGAGCACATCGTAGTGATGGATTACGTTGGCGTGACCGATGCCATACCCATGCACCGCCTCATGCACGGCGGCCCCACTTCCGCGGATAGCGCCTTCGATGCAACCGCGCAGGCCATAGGACCTGATGACCTTGCCACTATCATGTACACCTCCGGGACCACCGGTATCTCCAAGGGAGTCATGCTCACACACGGCAATCTTGCTTCCAACGTGGAAGCGGAAGTTCACCAGTGGCGAAGCTGGTTTGGTCCCGGCGAAGTGCATGTTTCCTTCCTGCCCCTGTCGCACGTGACTGCCCGCCATGTGGACTACGTGCACTTCTACATGGGTACGACCATTGCTTATTGCCCGCGTATCGAGAAATTGGTGGAGGTGGTCAACGAGGTTCGGCCCACCACTATGGTGTGCGTGCCCCGCGTATACGAAAAGGTCCGGACGCAGGTGGAAACCAAGGCTCACTCCGGCATTAAGCGGCTTGTTTACCACTGGGCGATGGCCGTTGGCCGCCAGCATCGCAACGAAATCGTTACTGGCAAAACGCCCTCAAGCCTGACCTGGAAGATTGCTAACCGTCTGCTTTACAGCAAAGTGCTGGCAGGCCTGGGAGGACGGGTGCGCTCATTCATCTCCGGGGGCGCGCCTCTGGGACGCGAACTGGCGGAGTGGTATGCGGATATTGGCGTCCGCATCAATGAAGGCTACGGGCTTACGGAAACCTCGCCTGTGATCGCCGTCAATACCCCTTCCGTCTACAAGCTGGGGACGGTTGGAAGACCGATGTCCAACGTCGAAGTTCGCATTGCCGAGGACGGCGAGATCCTGGTTAAGGGTCCCTCCATTTTTCGCAGTTACTGGAATCGTCCTGAGGAAACTCAGAACGCCTTCGTCGATGGCTGGTTCAAGACTGGCGATGTCGGTCACATCGATTCCGACGGATTTCTGTGTGTCACCGACCGCAAGAAAGACCTGATCAAGACCTCCGGAGGCAAGTTCATCGCCCCCCAGCCGATCGAAGGCCTTCTTAAGAGCTATCCCTTTGTAGCCGAAGCCTCCATCGTGGGTGACCGGCGCAAGTTCCCGGCGGTGATCATCGCCCCTGCGTTTGATGTCCTGGAAGAATGGGCCCGCAACAGCAACCTTCAGTACCAGTCTCGGCAGCAGCTGGTGGAGCTGCAGCAGACAAGGGGCCTCTACGAGAACATGCTGAGAGAGGTCAATGCCAAGCTGGCACAATTCGAGAAGATCAAGAAGTTCCTCTTAATCTCTGACGACTTCACCATCGCCAACGGTATTCTGACCCCCACCATGAAGCTGCGGCGGCGGGTTCTGGAGGAGCGCTACCACGACCAGATCGAGAATCTCTACAAGGAGGCCGCGCCCGACCCCGAAGCCGCACCCGTCTCGGGCGGCAGGTGATCTGCACTTCTCCCAATTTCGAATTCCCGCCTGAGTAGAAGTCGCCTGTTCGTCTTGCAAATGTCATCTGACCGGCATCGCGATTGCTGAGAGCCGCTTTTTGCACCGAACGGAAGCGCTGTTTATCTTCCTGAGTGACTGCAATCACACCTTGGTGCTCACCCATGCACCGATCATCGGCCCATGAAGAAGTACATCGTGATGCTGTTCTTCCTGGCGTCAACCTGCTCCCCCCAAGACCTGCCGGGCGAACATTCATTCTTCGACGCCAAAAATATTTCTTTGTTCGCTGCCGTAGCCGGGTCCAGGCTGCTCGACGTGCATTCCACCTCGCGTTGCCTTAAAGCCAGATACTACGAGACGCAGCTACCGCCATCGCTGGTTTCCAACAAACCAGCCTTCATTGGCTACAGCTTTGCTCTGGCGGGATTAAACATGCAGGCAGCGTACATCCTGCACAAGACCCATCATCACAAGCTGGAACGAGCGATTTCTGTCGCCCACTTTGGAGCGGTCGCAGCCACCGCTGGCCGCAACTATTCCATTCCCTAGGAGGCTGCGGAAGAAGCCCCTTTGCGAGGAATGAATTTCCGTCAGGGGGCTGAAGCCCGGTTGATTTTGCAATCCCTACGGACGGCCCGAACGCCTTCCCTTTTAAAACCATTCGCGAGAAGCGAGTTTTTCCGCAACCTGCCAGGCGCGCTATTAGTCCCCTTCCGCCACGACGGCCGGTTCGAACCTCGGTTTCGCGCCAGTGTTTACCAGCAGCACTCCAGCGAGGGCGAGCGCCCCACCCATAAGCGAAAGCAGATGCGGCACCTCGCGCAGCCAGATCCAGGCAATGAAGATCGAGAACACTGGAATGGTGTAGAGGAAGCTGGCGGCATTGGAAGCGGAAATACGTGACAAGGCATATCCCCAACCGAGGTATGCGATGCCGGCGGGAAAGACACCGATGTAGATGGCGGCCACCGTGGCGCTCAAGGGAGCATGCATAACTTGCTGCACCAGGCCGCCGGCAAACGGCAACAAAAAAATGGTCCCTGCCCAGACCAGATGGCAGGAAAATTCGGCCGCCGAGTAGCGAATCAGATAATTCTTTTGCAGGATCACCGAGATCCCGGTCGCCAGCGCCGCTGACAGGACAAGCCATGCTCCCGGGCTGAAGCGCAGACCTCCGCCTTCACCCAGGGCAATCAGCCCCACCCCGCCAAACGCAAGCATGATCCCGATCCAACCGCGCGCATGCAGCCGGTCTCTGGTGAAGATGTGTGCGATCAACACCGCCCAGATAGGGGCAGAAGCCACCAGCATGCTTGATGCACCTGCACTGACCGTCTGTTCCCCCTTGTTGAGCGCGAGGTGATACCAGGTGATGCTGATAATCCCGGTGAGCAGAAGAAAAGGGATATCACTGCATTTTGGCAGCGGCGTGCGCGCCAAGAGGGCATAAACAGCCATGGTCACCGAGGCGACCAGAAAGCGCAGCACCGCTAAGTGGGTCGGCGAATATCCCAGCAGACCAGCGCGGATTCCAGCGAAGCCCGATGCCCACAGCACCATCGGACCGATCAGGGCTATGTAGAAGCGAAGCTTCATCGGCTCTGTCGAACACAATGTTCGATTCTAACAACGACCATGCAGGATTCCCGATCACCTCGCTGGCTGGCGGACCTTCTTTGGGGGAGTTATAAGATCCGAGGTGCAGCATCAAGAATCTGGTTGACTCACCTCTCACTCCCGCATGGGTTCGCTCATCACATCGTGACTCGTCATCCTTCGCTAGAATAGAGAATCATGACTGATCCCCTGATTATTGCTGGCCGCGAATTCCGCTCTCGCCTGATCGTTGGCACAGGCAAGTACAAATCCGGACCCGAGACCGCGCGCGCTATCGAGGCCAGTGGCGCTGAGATGGTGACGGTGGCCGTCCGCCGCGTCAATCTGGATCGCAGCAAAGAATCTCTGCTCGACTTTATCGACCCGCAAAAAATCTTCCTGTTGCCTAACACTGCCGCCTGCTATACGGCGGATGAGGCCGTCCGTACGGCGCGGCTTGGCCGCGAGGTTGGTCTCTCCGATTGGGTGAAGGTCGAGGTCATTGGCGACCAGAAGACCCTCTATCCGGATGTGCAGGCAACGCTCGAAGCCACCAGAATTCTGGTGAAGGAAGGCTTTACGGTTTTGCCTTATACCAATGAAGACATAGTGGTTGCCAAGCGACTCCTCGATGCGGGAGCGGCCGCCATCATGCCGCTGGGTGCGCCGATAGGCAGCGGACTCGGTATTCAGAACCAGGCTGCCATACGCATCTTGCGGGAGATGCTGGAAGGCGTGCCACTCATCGTGGATGCCGGAGTGGGCACGGCTTCCGATGCGACGATTGCGATGGAATTGGGTGCAGATGGCGTGCTCATGAACACCGGCATCGCCCACGCCGAGGATCCCGCGCTCATGGCTGAAGCCATGAAACATGCAGTGATTGCCGGACGGCAAGCCTACCTGGCGGGCCGCATGCCTAAGAAGCTCTATGCCACCGCCAGTTCGCCACTAGAAGGCGTAGTGAAATAGCAAGCCACGGATTTGACGGATGCACACGGACCGGGATCGCGAGAGAGATCCCGTGTGCATCGAGCCTATCTGTGGCCGAAGCTTATTACTGCTGTGGTGGCAGCCTGTGCCGCTCCTCATATCCTTGCCCACTTTCCCTCATCTGCAGGTCCTGGTTCAGTCGAAAGGTCAATTGGGTTTCCGCCGGAACATTCAGATCCTTGCTGCGAGTTAAGACCTGTGTGCCTGCACCCGCAGCTCCGCCGGCAATCGCGCCAATGGCTGCTCAGCGAGAGAGATCTGCGTTGGGAGGAGGCCATTCACCGAAATAATCCGCGGAGTGGTCGGGGGCAGCTCCCTACTCCAGAAACACCACGTAAGAGCACGCCCAGAGCGCGCTGGAGATGCTGCCTTGCGGCCGCCAAGTGAAGACGAGGTTGAAATCGTCGCTCAACGGAAGATCAGCCAGAATGTCGTTGCTGGGCTGCGGCGCGATCAAAGCCAGATAGCGCAGGAAGTCGTACACCTCGGCCCCGCCTGTGTAACCAGGAGCGGCAAAGGACAGTTCGGTGTCTTCGGAGGCAAAGTGCCACGCCAGCGATGCCGCCAGATTCACGCCCCGTTCGTACCCTTCCGCTGAGACCTGCCCGGGAGGAGGATTGTCGAACACCAGCCGTAGCCGTCGCTCATCCTCACGGGTGAATTCGCGGACCATCAACGACCCGGTCTTTGCCGTGGCCTTCCAATCCACGTGACGGGCGGAGTCATGGTCGGAATACTCGCGAATACGATACAGGTCATAGCCACGGCCGCGTTGAAAGGATTCGAATTCCCCGGTGATCATGGGTAATACTTCAAATAATTCATCCGTGGGTTCAACCGGAGGGTAAACGACCATTTCACGCGAGGTTGGCAGGCTCAGCGTCTTGACGAGAAAAGAAAAAGGAAAGCGTGTGGAGAGACCAAAGCCGTCCTGCACGTATCTGCCGCGAAGCGTAAAGCAGAGTTCCACCTGGGCATAAGCCGAACGGCCGGCTGGAATCATAGGAAAATAGACCGGACTAGCCAGAATCTCTGCCTTCTCCGGCGCAGACGACACCACACGTGCGGCCAGATCAGGCAGCCGAAACCACTGCTTCTCAGGCTTGGCGTGTGGCGGAAAAGCGAACAGACTTCTTTCCCAGGTGAGTTTGTTCCTTCTCCGCAGTTTCAAGGGAACCACGCTCACCGAAAACGCCGGCAGAAACCTGCGTACGTTGCGCAAGACAATGCGCGCCAGCACGCCCTGATTGGCGAAGACATGCTCCGGGAGGGTGACTTCCAGCTGCAGTGATCGCGGCACCACCGCCGACGCGACCCCGGAAATCAGAATCGCTGCCAGCAATGCTGAAACGATAATGAACAGCAAGTTGTTGCCGGTATTGAGAGCGGCCACGCCGATCAGGAATACCACGGCCATGTAAGCCAGGCCCTCACGCGTGACCTCGTAATCCAGAGCGTCACGCATCCTGCGGAAGCCTACTCGACGTGCGAGATAGGGAACCGTGGTCAGGCCTACGATCCCTGCCATCAGAAGAGAGAAGGATGCCAGCACCGCGGTAGCGAGCTCATTACCCTGCTGCCGCGTTACGGTCGAAAATAAGGCTGCGGCAAATGCCAGAAACAGTCCGATCAGCGCTCCAAAGAAACGTATCCACGCCTCACGGTCCAGATTCGCCAGCGCGTTTCGAAGAAACTGCTTCATTGCGACGTAAGCTACGTCGCTATTGTGTCATCTCAAATGGCTAGCGCAAATATCCTTCTTTACTGACCGCCGACGGCTGTCCGACGGCTGCTTTCGGCGCGCCCCCCGGTGTCTGGCGCGTTTCTCTACCCGCGCCGCAGCCACCCTCGCGCTGACGGCAGCGGGCCTGCCCATGCTGCTCGTGATCGCTGCCTGCTGGACTGCTCCGACGCTTATTTCTCACGAGCATCCCCTTCCGCTGTGCTCGCAGCCTTCGATCTCCTCTCTGCCATTTGCCGCTGCCTTCTGGAACGCAGCCACATCACCAGGCTCACCGCGACAACCCCCAGCAGCACCAGCAGATCGACCCTCTTCAGCAGCACGATCAGCCGATCCGCCTGGCTGCCGAATGCGTATCCCAGAGAAGAAATCACGCTGACCCAAACCACCGCTCCCAGAAAGTTGAATAGAGCAAAGCGGGGCCAATGCATGCGCAGAACACCGGCCAGCGGTCCGGCCACGATGCGAGCGCCCGCCACGAAGCGTGCGAAAAAAATCGCCACCGGACCGTGCTTCTCCAGCAGTTCTTCGCCACGTTGTATGTGTTCCTCGCGAACGCGGAAGAAGTTTTTCCATTTCTCCAGCAATGGCCTTCCACCCTCGCGACCAATCCAATATCCGATGTTGTCGCCCAGGGTTGCCGCGACCGTGCCTACGAGCATGATGATTGGCAGCTTCAACTCGCTTTTATACGCCAGGACGCTGGCCAGGATCAGGATCGTCTCTCCTGGGAGGGGCAGACCGGCATTCTCCAGGAGCAAGGCGCCTGCGATCGCCCAATAGCCCCAATCTGTCAACCATTGCTTCAGGACCTGCAGGATATCGTGCATGAGAGAGTCAGTACTTTATCTGGTAAACGCAATGCACATCAGCGTTCGAGAAACTCCTGTAGGATGCGGTTGAACTCCTCGGGCCTCTCCTCGTAGGGCAGATGACCGGCTCCTTTCATGATTACCAGCTCCGCCCCGCGAAATTGAGCCGCAACATCCTGCGCTGACGTGACCGGCACCGCCCGATCACGGTCCCCCCAGATCAGCAGCGTGGGCATATTGGCAATTGCGGCCAGCGCGTCTTTCAGGGCATCGAGATCCGAATTCCAGCAGTCAGCTATTTTGAGCAATGTGTCCACTGTGCCACGAATCCTGAGCGGTTTCCGGTAGCCCTCCGCCGAATCGGAAGGGATGCGCGCCTTATCGCCGTACATGCGAGCGTGAAAGTAGGGGTACACCGGCCGCACGTGGGGAAAGAGATTGCGAAACAGAAAGCATCCCGGCCCGCTGGCTACGATTCTTGCCCACAACCGTCCATGGGGTGACCAGGGGTTGACTGGTGCAACCAGTATCAGCCTTCGGATTCGGCCTTTGCCCTCTATGACCGCCTCACGCTCCCGAGCCGCCATATGAACCGCTATGCCGCCTCCGTGGGAGGTTCCCAGCACGTCGGCTGACTCGATTTCCAACTCATCCAGAAAGCGCAGCATTCGTTCCGCCGAAACTCGCAATCGGCAATCCAGCCCCGGGACACGCTCTGAAAATCCCACCCCCAGCAGATCGGGAGCGTAGACCGTAAAATGGCGCGAGAGTTCGGGGATGTTGAAGCGCCATGAAAACGAATACCCCAGCAAACCGTGGATCAGCACAAGATTGGGACCACTACCCGCTTTCAGGTAGCGCAAGCGATGTCCGCCAAGATCGATCCAGCATTCCTCCGCACCAGGCGAAACGGAGGCCACGGTCTGTGTTCGATGCAACACCTTGTTTTTCTGCGTCTTCGAGGATCCCTGGCAACCGAAGCCAGTAAGAAGCGATCCTTACCTAACGATATCGCCTCTGTCGCTTCTGTATGGGGAGTTTCTTAGAACTCCCCTATTTTTTGAGCCTATGAAATCTGCAAGCTGCGGAATCCATAGGCCGAAAACGGAGCCTATGTAACCCGGCCCACTATTCCAAACGTCATTGAATTAACCCATGGCAAACCGTTGACTTACAAAAATCCGCATGCAAATTCCAAAAAACGTATTTGCGTGAATTTCATGGTGCTATCATCTTGTAACTGTCAGCATTAAAAGCGCTTACAATTCCACATATGGAAACCGGACTGGCAGATGAGTTGCAACGACAGGAACAGCGGCGAATTTTACCCAGCGCCACTTCCTCGCACCGGCCCATGACGAAGGATTTTCCAGTCCGGTCCCTGGCAGTAGTGCTTGCGCTGCTGACTGTTACCTCCGTCTTTTTCGCCTGGATCAATTTTCAAAAGGAACGGGAATATGTCAGCCCCTACGACGGGGTGTGGTGGGCGGAGCACGCTGGCCATCTACAAGCCCGTCGCGTGGACGTCGATGGCCCAGGGGCACGCGCCGGCATTAAGCCTGGCGACATCCTGAGCTCCGTCAACGACCATGCGGTTAACAGCATTGGCACGTTGACCCGCCAGCTCTACCGGACCGGAACCTATGCGCGCGCTACCTACGGACTGGAGCGCGCGGGCGTGCCGGTGAATGTTCCCCTCATCCTCGTCCCTTATGACCGGTCGGTCAACACCGGCCTGCGCCTGATTGCGCTGATTTACCTCGGAATCGGATTGTATGTGTTGCTGCGGCGGTGGACCGCACCGCGAGCCACTCATTTCTATCTCTTCTGTCTCACGTCCTTCATCTTTTACTCCTTCCACTACACCGGAAAGCTGAACGATTTTGATTGGATCATTTACTGGGGCAATGTCGTGGCCGAACTGCTCCAGCCGGCGCTCTTCCTTCACTTCGTGCTGATGTTTCCGGAGCGCAAGAAAGTGATCGAGAAGAATCGCTGGCTGGGCTGGTTGATCTATCTGCCGGCTGTCCTCCTGCTCGGCGCACATCTTGGTACGCTTCGCATGCTCGAGCCGAGTGAACTGCTGCGGCACCGGCTGGATGAAGTGGAGATGTCCTATCTGACCTTCTACTTCCTGGCGGCGGCAGGAGTCTTGTGGCACAGCTACAAATCGGCTCGCACTCCAATCCTCCGCCAGCAGATGAAGTGGGTCACCCGCGGCACAACCCTGGCCATCGTTCCTTTCACGCTGTTTTATGTGATCCCTTATCTGAACGGCAGTACTCCTTCTGCGCTGATGCGGATTTCGGTGCTCTGCCTGGTGTTCATCCCGCTGACCTTCGGATACGCCATTTTCCGCTACCGCCTGATGGACGTGGACCTGATCTTCAAGCGCGGCATGGCGTACACCCTGGCAGCGGCGGCAATTGCCGGCTTCTACTTTGCTGTTATCGGACTGGCGGCGGAGCTTGTACACACCCGCATGCCCAGTGCTGGTCCGGCGGGTCTGATCATCGCGATCATCGTCACCGCCCTGCTGTTCGATCCCATGAAGAACTGGATCCAGGACCGGCTGGACAAGTTCTTTTATCGCAAGCGCTACGATTACCGCAGAACGCTGATTGAATTCGGGCGCGAGCTGAGCGCGCAGGTGAATCTGGATAAGATGCTCAGCTCGGTTATCGATCGTCTGACCCGCACCCTGCTTGTCGATCGTATGGCCATCTTCCTGGCGCAACAGGAAAGGGGCGGGGGATTTGAGCTGGCGAAATCTTTTGGCATTGCTGACCTGGGTGTTTTGGACCTGGGTTTTCTCAGCATCAATCGTCCCGAGGCCGCTGCCGGACACCTGTTCTTCGACAACACGCACCAGGTGGTGCGTGAGAGTCCTAGCGCACAAAATACGATTGCCCAGCTCGATCTCAACTATTTCATTCCCTGCACCGTTCAGGGCTACACCATCGCGGTCCTTGGTTTAGGGAAAACCGCTGAAGGCGACTTTTTATCGAGTGAAGATGTCGAGCTGCTGGAGACCCTGGCGGGCTACATCGGCATCGCCATCCAGAACGCATATCTCTACGCCTCGCTCGAACAGAAAGTCTCGCAGTACGAGCGGCTGAAGGAATTCAATGAAAACATCGTTGAATCGATCAGCGTAGGAGTGTTGGCCGTTGATCTCAACGACCGTATCGAGTTCTGGAATTCGCAGATGGAAGTGATGTTCGCCCAGCCGCGGGCCAGCGTTCTCGGGCAGCCGATCAGTAAGGTATTCCCTTCCGCATTCGTGGAAGAGTTCTATCGAGTGCGCCAGAGCCCTGGCATCCACAACCTCTACAAGTTCCGCTTGCAGACCCTCACCGGCGACACCCGGGTGACGAACGTGGCCATCGCGCCGCTGGTTACCAAGAGCTACAGCGTCATCGGCCGCCTGATCATCGTCGATGACATCACCGAGCGTATCGAACTGGAATCGCAGTTGTCGCAGGCAGAAAAGCTGTCGTCCATCGGATTGCTGGCCGCGGGTGTGGCCCACGAGGTCAACACACCCTTGGCTGTAATCTCATCCTATGCGCAGATGCTGGCCAAGCAGTTGGGTAGCGACGAGAAGAAAACCGCCCTGCTGGAGAAGATCACCAAGCAAACCTTCCGGGCGTCAGAAATTGTCAACAACCTGCTTAATTTTTCTCGCACCAGCGCCGCCGAATTCGGCGATGTCGACCTCAACCGGATTATTCATGAAACTCTCGCCCTGCTGGAACATCAGTTCAAGATCTCGCGAATTCAAGTGCAAGAGGCTCTGGATACGCAATTGCCCACGATTTACGGAAACTCAGGCAAGCTGCAGCAGGTCTTCCTGAATTTGTTTCTGAACGCCAAGGATGCGATGTCCAATGGCGGTACTCTCCGCATCAAGACATCCAACGGATCTGGGGTTCATGTGTTGGTATCTGACACCGGCACGGGCATCGCGCAGGAGCACATACGTAAGATTTACGACCCCTTCTTCACCACCAAAACCAACGGATTGGACGGCCGCCGCGGTACCGGCTTAGGCCTTTCAGTGACCTATGGAATCATCCAGGAGCATGCGGGAAAGATCCATGTGGAGACCCGGGTTGGGGAGGGCACCACGTTCCACCTGGAATTTCCGCTGACCAGGAAGGTAGTCAATGTCTGAAGCTGCCGTCATTGCACGTCGCTCACAGAGAAACGGCGCCGCGGCTCAGGGATCAATCCTCATCATCGACGATGAAATGGCAATCCGCGAGTCACTCCAGACGCTGCTGGAGCTGGAGAACTACGAGGTAGAAAGTGCGGCCACGGCCGAGGAAGGGCTGAACCTGATCGCGGAGAAGGTTTTTGATCTGGTGCTGCTCGATTTTGCTCTGCCCGATCGCAATGGCCTGGAAGTGCTGCGCGAGATTCGCGACCGCGATTCCCAGCTTCCCGTCATCATGATCACGGCCTATGGCACCGTGGAAAACGCCGTATTAGCAATGCAGGGCGGGGCTAACAACTTCATCCAGAAGCCCTGGGATAACGAGAAACTGCTGGCCGATGTGCGTACGGCTGTGGCCCGCCGCCGGGCAGAGGAAGAAAATATTCAACTCAAGCGGGCCCTGAAGCAGCGCTACAACTTCGAAAACATCATTGGCAAGAGCGAACCTATGCTTCGCATCTTCGACCTGGTAGCGCAGGTGGCGCCCAGCCGCTCGACGGTGCTGTTGCAAGGCGAAAGCGGGACCGGCAAGGAGTTAATCGCAAAGGCCATCCACATGCACTCGCCGCGCAAGGATAGCCCCTTCGTGCCGGTCAACACCGGCTCCATGCCGGCCGACTTGCTGGAGTCGACGCTTTTCGGTCACGTCAAAGGCGCGTTCACCAGCGCCGTAGCTTCCAAGAAGGGGCTTTTTGAAATTGCCGATCGTGGCACGCTTTTCCTCGACGAAATTGGAACCATGAGCCTGGAAACCCAGGCCAAAATCCTCAGGGTGCTGCAAGACCGCAAGTTCATGCACCTGGGCGGAGTACAGGAAATCCAGGTGGACGTTCGCATCATCGCGGCCACGAATGTCGATTTGCGCCAGATGGTGAAGGAGGGCAGGTTCCGTGAAGACCTCTTCTACCGGTTGAACGTGATCACCATCGATCTCCCGCCGCTGCGCCAGCGCCGCGAAGACATACCTTTGCTGGTCGATTATTTCCTCAGGAAATTCGCCGAAGAAAATGACCGGGCAGTGCGGCAGGCATCTCCAGATATGCTGCGCTGGCTGATGGATTACAACTGGCCGGGCAACGTTCGCGAATTAGAGAATGTCATGGAACGCGCCGTGGTTCTCTCCTCCGGCTTGACCATTGGGGCCGATCTCCTCCCAGACAACGTTGTCGGGCGCAATCACAGCGTACGACCCCTGGAAACCCGCCCCGATGCATCCCTGTTCGAACTGGTGGAGGATGGTGAGCGCCGCCTGATTGTGGACATGCTGGAACGCTGCAACTGGAACCAGACAGAGGCGGCAGAAAAATTCCGTATTCCGCTTTCCACTCTCAACCAGAAGATCAAGCGCCTGAATATTGAGATCCGCAAGAAGAACCGCGAGAATTCAGCACTCAGCAATTAGTTGTAGGCGATCAGCGATCAGCGATCAGCAATCAGCCATCAGTCATCAGCAGCCAGCACCCGGAAGCTATCTGCGCCGCCGCTAAAGGGGTCGGCCTCTTTCCCCGGTGAACTCTGAAGGCGGCGCTGAGCGCTGGCAGCGTTGATTCCAGGTGTGTCTAACGAGGCTTACTGCTGATCACTGATTGCTGAGTGCTGATTTCTGAGTGCTTCTGTTATAGTTTTCCGCGGCGGCGCTTCGCCCTCCCAGCTCATGGAACTTGTCTCGCCGACAGATATTGCCAAGGAGAGTGTCCTTGCGGTTCAGGACTACTCGCTGCTGGCTTGGCAATCCATCAGCAATCTTTTCCAGCGGCCCCGCTATCTTTCCGATACCCTTTTGCAGGCGGACCTTATCGGGGTTGGTTCTCTGCCGATCGTGGTCCTCACCGGGTTTTTCACCGGCGCCGTACTGGCGTTGCAGAGCTCCAACACTCTCCAGCGCTTTGGCTCTCTTTCCCTGACCGGACAACTGGTATCCCTGTCCATGGTCCGCGAGCTGGGGCCCGTTCTTACCGGCCTCATGGTGGCCGGTCGTAATTCATCGGGGATGGCAAGCGAGCTCGGCTCCATGAAAGTGACCGAGCAGATCGATGCCATGCGTGCTCTGGGAACTGACCCCACCAAGAAGCTGGTGACTCCACGGGTTGTGGCCAGCGTGGTAATGCTGTTCTTTTTGACCATTATTTCCGACCTGGTGGGCCTGACAGGCGGCTGGCTGATTTCTTATTTTCTTCTCGGCCTTAATTCCAACCAATATTGGACCACCGCCTACCAGTCGCTGGTCTTCTCCGACGTGTTCATGGGTCTGACCAAGCCTCTGCTTTTCGGATTTATCATTGCCAGTGTGGGCTGCTTCTACGGGCTCTCGGCCAAAGGAGGCACGCAGGGAGTGGGCCGGGCTACAACCCAGGCGGTGGTGGCGGCTTCCGTGCTCATCCTGGTGGTGGACTTCTTCTACACCAAGCTGCTGATTGCGGTCTTTGCGGTGCATTGATGCCTGGTGCCGCCGCCCAAACTGCATCCGCGCCTTCTGCACCCGAGAGTGCGCCGCAGACCATCATCTTCCAGAATGTTTCCATTGCATTTGACCAGAATCAGGTCCTTACGGATATCTCCTTTGAACTCACCCGTGCCGAGACCAAGATGCTTCTTGGTGTCCTCGGCTCCGGCAAGAGCACAATTCTCAAGCTTGCCCTTGGATTAATTAAGCCTGACCGCGGCGACATCTGGGTGCTCAGCCAGCACGTCAACCAAATGAAAGAAGAAGAACTCTTTCAACTCCGGCGCCGTATCGGGATGGTCTTCCAGGAGAGCGCTCTGTTTGACTCGATGACCGTTCGCGAAAACGTGGCCTACCCGCTGACCGAGGAACACGTCGCTCCGGAGGAGATCGAAGCCCGGGTGCGAGAGGCCCTGCGCTTCGTGGAACTCGAACACACGCTTGACCTCTTCCCGGCGGAGCTTTCCGGCGGGATGCGACGCCGCGTGGCCATTGCCCGCGCCATCATCACCAAGCCGGAAGTCCTGCTTTACGACTCGCCTACCGCGGGGCTGGATCCGGTTACCTCCACCACCATCATCGAACTGCTGGTGAAGCAGCGCGACGTTTACCACACCAGCGCGCTCATGGCGACACATCGGCTGGCCGACACCTTGACCATGGCCACCCACTACTTCGATGAGAAGGCCAACAAGATGCTGCCTATCCCCGATGGCAGCACGATCGAGGCCCGGAGCACCTTCCTCGTCCTGCGCGACAGCAAGATCATCTTCGACGGCGATATCCGCCAACTCGCCAGTTCCACCGACGAATACCTGCGCGAATACATCTCCTGAAGAGCCGGCACGGTTCGTCCCTTTTCGGGATTTGGCTCACCGCCCGGCTGGAGTTTCCTATTCATGCGCCAGCAGTGGCGACATACTTTTGAGTGGATACGCGGTGCCATCATGCAACTTCGATTTACGCGGGACGAACGGCAACTGCTGGCTGACATCCTGGAGGAGCTGGATTTCAAGCTGCGCAGCGCCTCACCCAATCCAGCAGGCAGCGATCCATCCACGGCGGACAGGCGGCTGCCCACGGTGGAAGATCTGCTTGATCAGGTAATCGACGGTAAATTCGAGTTTGGCTGTGATGAGCTCGACAAGCTGGTGGAAATCCTGAGCGAAGAAAACCGCAGGCTCGGAGACGACCTGCGCAATTCCGGTAATGGAGCCAACGAACTCCTGCAGCAGAGACGCAGAGTACTGCGATCTATTCTGGATAAAGTGATAGAGGCCTGCGCCATGGCGTAGGGCCTGACCCGCTCCAGCACCGGACTAATTAGAGCTCGTCTGTTGAACTGCGGGTACAGGCGCGTTCTTGGGAGTGCTCAGGTAACCCGTCACCTTACTCTTGTCCGTAGTGAAGACCACCACCTCGTACAAGTTGCGGTCGCGACCGGTGTAGAACTGCATCGGTTCTGAGACCGTGCGATCCTTCTTCTCGATGGTGCGGTCGTCAGCCAGTACGTTCAGGGTGAAACGCCCTCGCTTGGCATCCACCTTCTTCAATTGCAGACTCACCGTGGAAACGGGAGTAGGCTTAGCTCCCTTCAGGAGCGTGAATTCGTAATAGTTGCGGTCGCCCTTGTGCTTCAGGATCTCGAGTTCGTCGCGGGTATGGGCAACCAGACCACTCTGCACTCCGAGGTCGCCGATAGTCTTCTCCAGCTTCGTCTTGGTAGCTTCCAGGTCGGTGCGGGTGGAGGCGATGTCAGTCTTGGCACCGCCCAGCTCGGTCTTTACACCGCCAACTTCGGTCGCTACCTGGCCAATCTGCTTCTGACTCTCAGCCAATTTCTCTTGCGACGCCTGTTGCTCTCTCTGCAAAGCGGCGGTACGGGCACTCAATTCTTTTTGCGTCATTCCCAGCTTGGAAGCCAATGCAGTAGCAGAAGTCTCGGCGGTTCCCACGCGCTTATTGAGAGTTGCCACTTGTGCTGCGTTTTCCTCTGCGGCAGCCTTTTGAGCCTGCTCCAGTTTGCCCAACCGCCCGTGCATGTCGGCGAGGAAGTACAACGATGCCGCGACGTAGATCGCGGCAACAGCCAGCAAAATATTGCGTAGCGTGTGGCTTTGCGTCTCTTCCTGAACTACGTACTCCACCTCTGGCTCTTGCGGCATGCGGCACTCCTTGTTGATTAGGGAACACAATTATTGTTTAGCAGAAAGCGGTGATAGTCAAACGTGACTAAGCAGATGCGGCGCGCAGTCATGATGGTTGTCCCAACCGCGCCAGCAGCGCCGCTGAGCGCGCCAACTGCCCGCTAAGCCGGCTGCCCGCTAAGAAAGACGCGCTTTACAATGAACCGGTGAAAGCCTGGGATGTCATCGTGGTCGGTGGGGGCGTAATCGGCTTGGCCACCTCCCTCTCGCTGCGCCGGCTGGGCACGAAGGTCCTGGTGCTCGACAAGAACCAGCCCGGCCGCGAAGCTTCCTGGGCAGCCGGCGGAATGCTAGCCGACTCGGAATGTGAGCCTTCTCTCCATCCCTTGGCAGCTGCCAGCGCGCGAATGTATCCCGAATTTGTGCAACTCCTCGAAGATGAATCGCGCCTGAAAATCGATCTGCGGAGTGAGGGCACCATCGTTTTTCCAAACAACGTACCAGCGCGGTGCAACGCCTCGGTGGTAACTTCAGAACAGCTGCGAGAGTTGGAGCCAGAACTGGCGCTGGCTGGGCCGGCGTTGCTGCTGCACGAACGCACGGTGGATCCGCGCACCCTGGTAGCTGCCATGATCCTGGCAGCCAGGCACGTGGGCGTCGATGTGGCTGCCGGCGCTGAAGTCACAAAAATCGAGCTCGAGCATGGACACGTCGTTGAAGTGCGAACACGAAAAACCACCTATGGATGCGGCAAGGTAGTGAATTGCGCGGGAGCGTGGGCGGGCCAGATAGGTCCCGTGGCCATTCCGACGCGTCCGGTGAAAGGCCACATGCTGGAGCTTGCCGCCGATCTGCACGGGCATGAGCATTCCAGCTCAAGCGCAACTCATCCGCCATCTCTACCCGTTAGCCACGTGATTCGCGCCGGCGAAACTTATATCATTCCGCGCAGTGATGGCAGGATCGTGGTCGGGTCCACTCTGGAAGAAATGGGATTCGATAAGCGTGTGGATCCTGAGATCATCCGCGGGCTCCATGACTCTGCCGCGCGTTTGGTCCCAAAGCTGAGCGAGTGCCGGATGCTGGAAAGCTGGACGGGTTTGCGTCCTGGAACTCCCGACCGTCTCCCTATCCTCGGTCAAACGGATGTGGAAGGTTACTACATCAGCACAGGCCATTATCGCGATGGCATTCTCCTGGCGCCGATCACTGCCCTTGTCGTCTCACAACTGCTGTGCGGAGCGAATCCTGATTTCGACCTGAGTCCGTTTTCTCCCGGGCGTTTTTCCACTTGAGATCGGCAGCTATCACAAGAGCGGAGCCCGTTGCCTCCGATCGCGTGGAAGTTTGAGGGAACCGTTCGTGAATCTTCGGCGTATCCTTAGCAGGTTGTTCAGCGTGAATTGCTAGGAGCATATTTCATGTTCTGCAACTCGTGTGGAGCTGAGCTGAAACCAGGACAGCAGTTCTGCGGGTCGTGTGGCAGGGCGGCATTCGCCACTGTTGGCCCATCCTCGGCTGGAAGGGTTCAGCGCCATGTGCAACTGTTAGCTATCTTGTGGCTGGTGTATTCCGGCCTGCATGTAATTGCGGGACTTGGCATGCTGATCGTCGCCAACACCGTCCTCGCAAACCTGGGAGCGCGTGGCCTTCCCGGTCCACCTATGCCGGGAAATTTTCCGCAATTCGTGCAGCCCCTGGTGTCATTCGTAGGCGGACTGGTCGTGGTGAAAGGCATTCTTGGGGTTGGAGCAGGCTGGGGTTTGCTGCAGCGCGAGCATTGGGCGCGGCTGATTGCCCTGGTAGTGGCGTTCGTCTCCCTGATCGATATGCCATTCGGAACTGCGCTTGGCATTTACACCATTTGGGCATTGATGTCGAGCGATGCCGAGAAAGAATACGCTGCCCTGGCGGCGCGATGAGTAGCATCGTGTGTGACATTCGTTTCCGCAGGTAGCACGCACTATGAATCATGCAGAGGGTTTCGGTGGAGCAGGGCTTCGGCCCTGTAATTTATGCAGCAGTCAGGAATTCCGGCTTCAGCCGCTGAGGCATGTTCTATTAGACCTGCGGCTTCCTCTGGGGCTGAAGCCCACGTCTCGCGAGACTTTTCAATGCAGGCCTAATGGCCTGCTCCACCAATAACTCAACCCAGCTAAGCGAGTCGGATATGGTCCCCAAGGACAATTCCCTCCCCTTCTTCCGCCAGGTAGCCGGCGAAATGCTGGATGCGGAAACCGCGCGCCAGATTGCCGAGCAGCGCGCCGCCTTGCAAAGGAATCCCGATTGGGCTGAGGGCTACTATCATTTGGCGCAGCTACTGCGCGTGCAGCATCAGCCGCTGGAAGCAAAGAAGAACCTTCTAACGGCGCTGGAGAAGCAGCCGCTGCTGGCCGACGCCCACCTTGCTCTAGGCGAGATCTACCTAGCCGAGGGCGACCTCGAGCGGGCGCGGCAGCAGGCCAGAATCGCGGCGGAACTTGGAAAACCCCGACTGCTGGAGCAACTGCAGCGGCACGGCATCAGATAATTTTCCTGCCGCCCGGGAACCGTTCCTCACGGTTTTCCTGGCTCGTCCTTCAGGACAAACGAAACGAGCGATCGCCTCGCGCCTTAACAGAAAACCGCCGCCCACGCCGGACTTCAGCTCTTCCCCTGATTTATACTTTCCTGTTTGCTTCCCGGCCAGTCCGCACTTATTCATCTTTGGAAGTAGAAATGGAGGTTTTTCTATGGCTTCGACTGCGGTCAGCTTCGCCCGCGAAAACCAGAAGCGGTTTTTGGAGGAGCTGAAAGACCTGCTGCGTATTCCCAGCATCAGCACGCTGGAGGAACACAAGAGCGACATTCGCCGGGCATCGGAGTTTGTCGCTGCGGAACTCAAGCGCATTGGATTCGAGAACGTCGAAATCATTCCCACTCAAGGCCATCCCCTGATCTATGCCGACTGGTTGCACGCCAGCGGCAAGCCTACGGCATTGGTTTACGCGCACTATGATGTCCAGCCACCCGATCCGGTGGACGAATGGACCACTCCACCCTTCGAACCCACCGAGCGCAACCAGAACGTCTACGCGCGTGGCGCTGTGGACGACAAGGGTCAGCTCTGGATGCAGGTGAAGGCCTTCGAATCGCTGTTCAAGTCGGGCGGAGGCAAGCTACCGATCAATGTGCGCGTGATCTTCGAGGGCGAAGAAGAGGTGGGCGGAGAATCGATTGCCGACTTCATCCGCAAGCATGGCGATCGCCTGAAGGCCGATTTCGCTCTGGTCTGCGATACCGAGTTGTTCGCCCCGGAGTTGCCCACGCTCTGCGTCGGCTTGCGCGGGCTGGTGTACACGGAAGTGGAAGCGGTCGGCGCCATGACCGATCTGCACTCCGGGATGTACGGCGGAGCTGCACCGAATCCCCTGGAGGCTCTGTCGCGAATCATCTCGCGGCTAAAAGATGATTCCGGACGCATTTTGATTCCCGGCTTCTACGACGCAGTGAAAGAGCCCTCCGCGGACGAGCTGAAAGCCTGGAAGGCGCTCCCTTTCGACGAAGAACACTATCGTAAGACCGAGGTTGGCTCTCACGTGTTGACGGGGGAGCCCGATTATCCGGTCCTCTATCGCACTTGGGCCCGTCCCACGCTGGAGGTGCACGGGATGCCTGGCGGATTCGTGGCTCCCGGCGCGAAGACGGTAATTCCCGCCAAGGCATCGGCCAAGATTTCCATGCGCCTGGTGCCGGATCAGGATCCCGACGACATTCTCAAGAAATACACCGCCTTCGTGCAGTCGCTCACCCCACGCGGGATCAAGATGAACATCAAGGTACACAGCAAAGGGCCGGCCATCGTAGTAGGAACCGACAATCGCTATATCAAGGCGGCTACCGAAGCGCTGCATGATGTCTTCAAGAAAGACACCGTGTACATCCGCTCGGGAGGCTCGATTCCGATCGTGGCCGACTTCGAGAACGTCCTCAAGATTCCCAGTGTGATGATGGGCATGGGTCTGCCTGACGACAATCTTCATGCCCCTAACGAGAAGTTCCACATACCCAACTTCTATCGCGGCATCGAGGCGATCATCACTTTCTTGCAGCGGGTCGGAGGAACGTCTGCGGAGAAGTCGGACGGGCGAGGCCGCAAGTAGCAGTCTCCAGTGGGATTCCCGGGCCGGCGCAATCAGCGCCGGCTTTTTCTTTTTCTCGAGTCTGAGATCAGGCACTGGCGCGCGCTTCGCCTCCGCCCCGGAGCCGCCCGGCGCAGCGTTGCACGGCGTGGCGCAAAGCGCGTTCCCGCGGATCGTCCCACATATAAAAGCCGAGATGATTCGGGGCGTAGGCGAAAGCCATACCCGCCTCAGGATCGGCATAGCCCATCGAGCCGCCCAGTCCCGGGGCTGCAAAAGCGGTATGGCCGGCAAAAGCAAACGCCGAAAATGGTTTGATAAATCCCATGGAGTAAGACGTTCGGGTGCGAAGGACCTGGTCGAAATCTCCTGCCGTGGGCGGAATTGCAGGCTCAGCAAGCGCCGTCAGAGTCTCCGGCCGAAGCTTGAGAGCGGCGCCCCCGGTTGCGAACTCCGAATACGCCTTCGCGACGCTTCTCACCTGGCCGACACCGTTCCCTGCGGGTACTTCCACTGAACGCCATTCCGGCAGGTTGAGATCACCCGGGCGGTTGAGATCGGGGTTCCGCATCGTCTTGTGCGTCAAAGAAAACGGATTCAGCACCCGCGAAACGAATGCGGGCGGCAGCTGCCTCATATGAAAAAGCAGCCGCCAGGGAGCATAGTCAATCAGCGCAGCGACTCTTGTTGCCGGTAATTCAGCAGGTGTGCCGATGTAGAACTCCAGTCCCAGGGAACGCGCCACTTCTTCCCAGAAAAACTGGCCGATGGTGCGATGCTGCGGATCGACGCGGCGGAGCAACTCCGACTCATACCATCCCAGCGTGATGCCGTGGTAGCCGTGATAGCGTCCTGGATCCCAGGCTGGCTTCTGACGCGCCAGGATCGTGGCCAGCCGGTCGAAATCGGCGACGGTATTACGATTGAGTCGATGGTCGAGAGCGCACAGCCCCGCCTGGTGAGAAAGCAACTGGCGGACGGTGATGCTCTGTTTGCCATTTTGTGCGAACTCGGGCCAGTAAGTTGCGACCTTTTCCTCGTAGTCGAACAGGCCGCGAGAATGCGCCAGTGCCATCGCCAGCCCCGCCATGCCCTTGGTGACCGAATACATGATGACCAACGTGTTCTCTTCCCACGGCGCGCGGGTGACGAGGTCCCGAAAACCACCCCAGAGATCGACTACCTTCCGGCCACGCACATAGGCTGCACAAGCTGCTCCGATCTCGCCGCGATGGAGGAAGTTTTTCTGGAATTCGTCTCGGACTTCCTCATAGCCCGGTTCGACGGCCCCATGAATGGTGGACATAAGTGCGGAAGGCGAGATTTGCACGCTGACACTCCAGCCGGACTCTAGACTCTTCAGAATACCCGATGGCAACACCCGGGTTGCGGCCTACTGACGAAAGTTTGCATTTCCCTTGAGTCCACGCTAAGCTCAAACTAGCTCTGGCGGTTCTCCCTCCTCTTGGTTTTTCCTCATCAAAATTGTGTATCCCGTGTGTCTGCGAGCCCATGCATAGCGGCGTTGGCTAAGGTGCCTCCCCTGTTACTGGAGAAACATCCTGATGGCGTGCAGCAAACAGGCGGTGGTGAATAACGGCTTGGAACTCTTCAAACTCATGGCTTTCGCATAAGGGGTTCAATATCAGGTGGTTTCCACAGGAAGGCCCCAAGATATAGGGTTTATTGTGTTGACTCCGGCTTCCCCGATGACTAGATTTATGGGAATCGGCAAGGAGTCACTCTTGAAAGGCACGGCTCTACGTCCATTCATAGCGGATTATGCAAAGCGAACCGGCTTTGACCCCTTAGCGGGCAACGGGTCCGAACGTAGAAGGAGTCAGCGTTGCTGAAACTGAAAAAGCTGCAGATTCTCGGCTTTAAATCCTTTTGTGACCGCACCGAGCTGAAATTTCATGGCGATGGGATTGCCGCCATTGTTGGCCCCAATGGGTGCGGAAAGTCCAACATTGCCGACGCCATCACCTGGGTTCTTGGCGAGCAGTCAGCCAAGACACTGCGCGGCAGCCGCATGGAAGACGTAATTTTCGCCGGGACGCGCGACCGCAAGCCACTGGGCATGGCCGAGGTGTCGCTGACGCTGATCGACCCGGATGTGTACGAGAGCGGTAACGTCGTCGAGCCGGAGATTGAAATTGTCAATGAAATGCCGCAGGACGACTGGGACGAAGCTGCGATGCGCGCGAAGGAGGAACAGGAAGCCGAAGAATACATTGATGAGGTCAGGCCCGGGCAAACCGATCCTGTCACGATGGAGGGCGCAACTGATCAGCTATCGGCAGCAGGCGAATCGCTGACTCACACTTCGGATGATTTGCGCTCCGATCCCGCGACCCCAGCTCCTGTCGCAGATGCTCCCCAAACCCTGACCGAAACCGACGGTAGCGGCGCAACGGCCGCGCAACCCCACGTGGTGCTCAAGATTCGGCGGCGTAAGTTCAATCGCGTCACATTCAGAAAAGGCGAGATCGTAGTGACGCGGCGCTTGTTTCGCTCGGGAGACAGCGAATATTTGCTGAATGGCAAGCTGTGCCGCTTGCGCGATATCCAGGACATCTTCATGGGCACCGGTCTGGGTCCCGAAACTTACGCGATTATCGAGCAGGGGCGCATCGGGCAGATTCTGAGCAGCAAGCCCACCGACCGGCGCGCCATCATCGAAGAAGCTGCCGGCATCACCAAATTCAAAACCAAGAAGCGTCTGGCGGAAGCGCGCCTGGAGGAGGCCAGGCTGAACCTGTCGCGCCTGAACGACATCTTCGAAGAAGTGACGCGGCAGATGAATTCCTTGAAGCGCCAGGCCGCCAAGGCCGAGCGCTATGCCAAGCTGCGGGAAGAAATGCGGGCCAAGCTGCGGCTCGTGCTGGCCAGCAAGTGGACATCCTTGGAGAACCAGCGGTCAGAGCTTCAGGCAGAGCTTGCCGCACTGAATGAGGAAATCCGCACCCGTAGCGAAGCTGCGACCCAACTGGAGAATGAACAGAGCGTAGGTAGGCAACGCAGTTACGACATCGAGGAAGAGTCACGCGGTCTCCGTGAACGCCTGGCGGCGATCACGCGCGAAGTGGACCGTGCCTTTTCCCGGCAACGAATCAATGAGGAGCGCTGCGCAGAACTGGCGGCTCGCAGCGAAGCGGCAGCACGTGACATGTCGCTAGCAAGCGCCCGTCTCTCTGAACTGGAAAACGAGCGCGAATCCAATCGGCAAATTTTCGCCACCCTGGCTGCCGAAGTAGCCATAGCGCAGCAGGAGGCGGCGCAGTGCCAGGACGAAGTCCGGCGGGCTGCCGAAACGCTGGCCGAAGTCGAACGTCAGCAGGAACAGAATCGAATTGCAGTGATGCAACTTGTGTCGGATGCATCCGCCATCCGTAATGAAGTCACTCAAGCCACCGAGCGGATGGTGGGCTATGAGCGCGAATCCGAACGCTTGCAACGTGAAATGGCCGTTGCAGCCTCCCAGATCGAAGCTTTTGGAGGGAAACGCGGGCAGATTGCCTTCGAATTTGAGTCGTCGGCAGAGCGCGTGAAAGCTTTGGTCAGGCACATTGAAAACACGCGGTCGGGAATTGCCGAAAATCGGGCCGAAGAAGCCGAGTGCAAACGCCGCCTGGATGGGCTGCGCGCAGAATATGCGACTGCGCTTGGCAAGAAAGCTTCCCTGGAGGCGGTGATTGCTGAGCACGGGTATTCAACCGAATCCGTGCGAAGGCTGTTTCAGTCGGGTGCGGTCGACCGCGGCTTTGCCCCGGCAGGTGTGCTCGCGGATTTCTTGGAAGTAGAAGACCGCTATGAGCACGTGGTAGACGATTTCTTGCGCGACGAACTGAACTACATCGTGGTGAAGTCGTGGGCGACGGCAGACCAGGGATTGGAATTGTTGCGCACCGATGTGGACGGACGCGCGACCTTCCTGGTCCATCCTGAAGATTCGCAGGCGAAGTTCTCCTTCTCCGTCGACGAGAATGGCCGCCAATCGCCCCAGCGCGACAGCGTGGTTCCGCTGAAGAATTGCATTCGCGTGCTGAATGGCTTCGGCAAGTCTCTTGAGGTGATCCTTCCCAAGCTGCGCGACGGTTATCTGGCGCCCACAGCTGAGATCGCTCGCGAGCTGGCACTGGAAAATCCGGATGCCTTTTTCCTCGCCGGCAGCGGCGAGTGTTTCCATAACGTGACTGTAACCGGCGGCAAACAGCGTTCCGAAGGACCCCTGGCCATGAAGCGCGAATTGCGCGAAGTATTGAAGCAGGCTGCCGGATTGGAGAACGCCTTACGCGAGCAGGAGCGCCTGGCAGGAAGCGTGGCCCGCGAAATTACTGAACTGACTTCCCTGCTGGACCGGTTGGAGACTGAACGACGCGAGGCTGAGCAGCAGGCCATGACCTCGGGGCACATGCTTCAGCAACTGGACAGCGAAGTGGCCCGCAGCCGCGAGCGCGCGACCCTATGCGAGCGGGAGATGGGGCAAGTTGCGGCATTCAGAGAAGAACTGAGCGAACTCGTTGCGGCTCGCCGGAGCGAGTTGCAAGAACGAGACCAGCAGCGGGCCGGCCTGGAGCGACAGATTGCAGCTGCGCAAGAGAGCCTCTCAGTCTTGAGAACTTCGCGAGATGCCGCGCTTCACAACGCATCGCAAATGATGGCGCGAGTGGCAGGGCTGGAGGAGCGTCAGCGCGGGGCCGCGGTCACGCTGGAGCGCGTGGAGTCATTGATCCAGGAAGTTGCTGTGCGCCTGGAGGGTTTGCGGGCACAGAACGAATCGGCAACAGCGGAGAAACAACAGCGCGAAGAAGAAAACGTCGCCCTGGGCGAGCAACTGATAACTCTGACGGCGGAGCGTGAGCAGGCTGAGCTGCGGGGGGTGGAGTTAGAGAGCGAGTCCACCGCGATGCGTGATCGCCTGGGGGAAATCGAGAACCAGCTGAAGGCCGCTCGCGAAGCGTTGGACCGAGTCCGGGATCAACGCGGCGAAGTGGCCGCACATGCCGCAAAACTGGAATCAGATGCCTTGCATCTGTCAGAGGCCTCCGTCAATGAGCTTGGAGTCGCACCCGCTGAACTGCTGGCCGACCAGAGCCTGGTCGTGGTTACGGGCGAGCAGTTGGCTACGGAAGACGAAGCCCATCGCGAGATGCGGACGCGTCTGGAGAACATGGGCCCGGTCAATATGATGGCTTTGGAGGAATTTAAGGAGACCACTGAGCGGCACACCTTCCTCGCCGCTCAACGTACAGACCTGTTCGACTCGATTGAAAACACGCAGAAAACCATCAAGGAAATCGAGCAGGTATCACGAGAGAAATTCGAAGAGGCATTTGCGAAAATCAATCAGAACTTTGAGGCGAGTTTCCACAAGTTGTTTGGTGGCGGCTCGGCATTCATGCGTCTCACCGATGAAGACAACAGTATGGAGAGCGGCATCGATGTCATCGCTTCACCTCCCGGCAAGAAGCTGCAGAATGTGCTGCTGCTTTCCGGCGGAGAGAAAGCACTCACCGCTCTTGCCTTGCTGGTCGGGATCTTCCAATTCCAGCCGAGTCCCTTCTGCATTCTGGACGAAGTGGATGCGCCACTGGACGAAGCCAACATCGGCCGCTTCACCGACATGGTGCGCGAGATGAGCCTGAACACCCAATTCGTGATCATCACCCATAGCAAGAAGACCATGGGGATCGCGCCGGTACTCTATGGCGTGACCATGCAGGAACCCGGGGTTTCCAAGCTGGTCTCGGTGCGATTTAGCGGACTCGAAAAAACTCAGGCCATGACTGCCTAGTCATCCGTCTCCGCCGTGCTGTTGAGTTGCAAAAAATTGCGACTCGTGATCACGCGTGCGCCCTGCAGTCGACTGCCCCTCAGGAAAATCCTCACTCGTCCACAAGCTGAAACATGGCTGCTGCAGCGGCTTTCGCTTGAGGTGGACAGTTGTCAACTGGAATCCATTATTTGTGCGTGACATCGCTTCCACAGTTTGAGTTCCACGGCGTTGACAAAATAGGGCCGACGACTAGAATACGCGACGACCCTTTCGTCAGAGTTCCACCGGTGAATGCTCCCATCGTTCAAGACGTGATGTTGCAAACGGACTTTCCCGAGTTGGAACTGTACGCCAGCGGTAAGGTCAGGGACCTGTATCGGGTTGACAACGAGCATCTGCTGTTTGTAGCCACGGACCGCATTTCGGCCTTCGATTACGTACTGGCATCGGGAATCCCAGGTAAAGGCAAAGTACTCACTCAGCTGTCGCTGTTCTGGTTCGAGTTTCTCGGCGACATCGTCTCGAATCATGTCGTGACCGCAGACGTGCAAGAGTATCCCGTCACTCTCAGGCAGTACGGTGAGCAAATTCGCGGCCGTTCCATGCTTGTGATGCACGCGGAGATGGTGCCGGTGGAATGTGTGGTGCGAGGGTATCTTTCGGGTTCGGGATGGAAAGAGTACAAAGCGAAGGGGAGCGTGTGCGAGATCCCCTTGCCGAAGGGTTTGCAGGAATCCGACAAGTTGCCGGAACCAATTTTCACTCCTGCGACTAAAGCCATGAGCGGTCATGACGAGAACATCCCTTTCTCGGAAATGAAGAAGCTGGTGGGTCCGAGATTGAGCGCGCAGCTGCGGGAACTGAGCCTGAAGATTTACCAGAAGGCTGCCGATTATGCATCGTCCCGAGGGATCATCATTGCCGATACCAAGTTTGAATTTGGCAAGACGCCAGGGGGAATTGTCCTCGCGGATGAAGTGCTGACGCCGGATTCTTCGCGCTTCTGGCCGGCTGCGCAATATGCGCCCGGCCGAGCGCAGGACTCCTTCGACAAGCAGTACGTGCGTGACTACCTGGAAAGAATCGGCTGGGACAAAACTCCTCCGGCGCCGGCGCTCAGCGCCGATGTAGTCGCCAGGACGAGTGAGAAGTACCTGGAAGCATACAAACGGCTGACAGGAAAAGAACTGGACTGTTAACGGGTGCTCCGGACACTGGTATCCAGCGCAAGGTTCGAGCAACAGGAAGAGAATGAACATCGCAGATTGGTTGATCCTGGCGGCCGTAGTGCTGTCAATCATCCAAGCGGCGGCGCAAGGTTTTTTTGAGTCGGTATTTTCCCTGGCAGGCACGATTGTGGGATTTCTAGTGGCCGCCTGGGAATACCCGATAACAGCGAAGTGGTTCTCGAGCTTCGTCAAACAGCGGTGGCTCGCCGAACTTGCCGGGTTCCTGCTCATCTTTCTTGCGATCCTGGTTCTTTCCGGGATACTCGGAAGGATCGCGAGTCGGGGAATGCGCGAAGCCGGTCTGCGCTGGGTAGATAGAATTTTGGGCGCGGCCTTTGGGGTTTTGCGCGGACTGTTGTGGGTCATCGTATTTGTGCTGGCAGTAGCGGCATTTTATCCAGGTTCCCGGATGCTGGCACGCTCAGCAATAGCGCCCTATTTGCTGGCAGTGGGGCGAGCCGCAACTTGGTTGACTCCGGTGGATGTTCGCAACCGGGTGAAAGAAGGAATCGACCTGCTGCAGACAATTAAGCATCAGGCAACTGTAGGCAATGGGTCTAATGTGACCGAAACCCCAGGAGCAGGCGTAAACAAATAGCGCAGCCACTCGCCGTGCGCACAAGCCAGCGCGCGACGGGAAGCCCCCACAAGATTTCGAGAAAAAGAGAGGCGCCGTGAAAGATCAGCTGGAAGCTCTAGTCATGCAGATGTACAAAGGCGGCATTCTTTATTCGGAAGCGGTGCGGGAATTCAAAAAACGCTTCATTATCGCAGTACTGCAGGAGAACAACGGCAATCAGTGCAAGGCCGCGCGCGAATTGGGAATGCATCGCAACACCCTCAGCCGAACCGTGGATGAATTGAAAGTAGATGTCCGGGCGCTGCGTGATGGCGCCAAACGGCCGCCGCGCAGCGCACGTCCGCCAATCGCAGCCGAGAAAAAAATGGTGCGTTAGCGGGCCACCTTCGGCAAGCAAGCAAAAATTCTTACCGCAAAAATAAAAAGCAGCCCCGATTGCGGCTGCTTTTTTCTTGTCTATTCCTGCTCTGATTAATGACTCGGAGTTCGTCGAGCTGGTGGCTTATGGGACGGCGTCGGGGTTGGCGCTGCCTTCGTCAGCAATACCCCTTTCTCCATATGCACCAGGAACGGCTTGGGGTCCCAGGTCGTTGGATTTCCCTGGAACTGTATCGTCGTGCCTTCCTTCGGCATCAGCCGCGTGGGAATGGTGGCGGTCATTGTCAATTCAATGTCCGCGACCGGAGGGTTGGCCTGGATGTCGTCATAGCTGCCGGCAATCATCAGCTTGGTGGGAGTCGCACTGACTAGCTTGCCTTCGATGGCCAGAGGCTTGTCCTTGATCTGAGTCCACAGCTTGTCCGCGGCAGCCTGATTCCCCGAGGTCAAGATGAGTTGGAACTCGTCAAAGGACATCTGGTCGACCGGCTTGCTGCCCAGCAGCTTGTCAGCCTGTTCGGCAGGGGTGGGAGCGGGCTTGATAGCGAAGTTCGCAGGCGGTGCGGGACTGGCCTGGGCTGCGGCCAGCACGTCCGTCCAGCCATCGTCACCGCCATGGTATTTGATGTACATGCGGCGCCCGTACTCGGTGATCTGCTGTTTCAACTGAGGAGTGGGTGCGATGGTAGCGGCACGGGCAGCGCTCCACAGACCGTTGATGTAATCAGGCTGCGGCGCCTGCAATTGCGCCAGGGCCAGGGGGTAAACAATGCTAAAGTCGTTGGGGTTAGCCTGCGCGGCAGCAGAAAGCGCCTTTTGCGCGGTGGGATAGTCTTTGGTCTGAAGAGCGTTGATCCCAACGGAAGCATTGAAGATTCCGGCCAGCTGATCCTTCAGCTTGGCGAAATCGGCATCGGACAGGTTCTCGGGTTTGGTATAAGTCTGCAGCGCCTGCAGACCGGTCTGGCCATATCGGCTGGCATCGGCCAACAATTGCGCGGCATTGGGTCCGCCAACACTTTGCGCCTGGATGCGATCGGTATAGGACAATATCGCGAGCGCCGTGACGTTGTTGGGATTCACCTGGAGCACACGCTGCGCGGCATCGGCTGTCTTGGGGCCATTGTTCAACTGCTGATAGGTGCGCATCAACAGTTCCAGGGCGTCTTCCTTCATGACGCTGCGCGGATACTGGGTGACAAAGGCCTCCAGCGCACTTGCCCTCTGGTTGTTGTCCGGCGCCTGAATGGCCGCCATGTAGGCGTTGTATTCCGCCGGATCCTTGATTTCCTTTTTCTGCGCAGGCGCGCCTTGCGCAGGCGTACCCTGGGCGGGTGCTGCAGCCTGTGGAGGAAAGGGTTCACCCCAGACGGCAATTGCGAACGCGACCATCAGCGTCACTAGCGACTTCTTCATCAAGAGCTCCTCAGATCAGGGAAGTATCTGTTACGGGCCGGCAAGACGCAAATAGAACCGCGAGCACTTGCCTGACATGGCAACCGCCACCCAGAAGCGGACCCGGACACGGCACAACATTCCGCCTGCTCCGATCCCGCCAGAAAGCGACAGCAATAGGTGCGGAGGCAGGATTATATGGGGCTGATTCCACTAAGGCAAGCTGGTAGAGAGCGGTGGCCAACCTCCCCGGCATCGACGCCATCTTGGTTGCTGGCGGAAAGCAAGTTCGTTGCCAGATAATGGCTACCGCGATCGTCACCTCATTTCGGACTTCCACGGAAATTGCTGGCTATGAACGAAAACCCCGGAACACTCGCACTGCGAGAACGAGTAGCAGTGGTCACCGGTGGAGGCAGAGGTATCGGAGCTGCCATTGCGGCGAAACTGGCGACTCTGGGAGCCACAACTGTCATCGTTGGCCGCACCGCCAAGCCACTCCAGACCACCGCCCGCCGCATCCAGGAAAGCGGCGGAATCTGTGAGGCCGTTCCCTGTGATGTCAGCGATTGCGGCTCAGTCGAAGCACTGCAGAAACGTGTTGCGGAAACTCATGGGGACGTCACCATCCTGGTGAACAACGCCGGAATCGGCAGTTTTTCCAGGCCTTTGCACCTGCTTCCTCCTGAACAATGGGATGCGGTGATCAATACCAACCTGCGCGGACCTTACTACTGCATGCGGGCATTCGTACCGGGGATGATCTCCGCCGGGCAGGGAGACATCATCAACATCTCATCGTTGGCGGGCAAGAACGCGCTGCCAAACGGCGCCGCCTATGCCGCATCCAAATGGGGGCTGAATGGATTGAGCTATTCGGTCGCGGAGGAGCTGCGAGGACACAATATCCGCGTGGCTGTGGTCTGCCCGGGGTCCGTTCACACAGAACTAAGCCCTCACGAAGGGAAAGATACGGCAAAAATGCTGCAACCCAGCGATGTAGCTCACGTAGTCGCGATGCTGGTCACTCAGGCGCCGCAGTCGTTTGCGAGCGAGATTTTGCTGCGGCCAACCCGCAAGCCATAGGCCGAGGGTGCTGTTTCACAATAGCACTGTAGAGAGCACAGCCCTCGCTTGCTGGTTTGTAATTCCGGAATGCGGATGCTAACATCGCCCAGTTTGGGCATCCAAGGAGGTCGAGATGGCGGATAACGGCAATGGTTTTGGTTGGTTCCTGGCAGGGCTCGGCATCGGAGCTGCGATCGGGATTCTCTATGCTCCTCGTTCCGGTGAAGAAACGCGTCAGATGGTGCGCGATCGCGCCGAGGAGCAGCGCGATCGGGTGGCTCGAAAAGCGCGGGATGCGCGGCAACAGGCCAACCAGTGGGTGGATCGGGGCAAGGATTTTGTGCAGCAGCAAAAGGACCAACTGAAAACCGCCTACGACGCCGGCAGACAAGCCTACAAGGACGCGACCGCAACCGGAGAAGGAACCTAGTCGCGGAACGCGCGCCCGAGGGGAAAGCAGGTCCGGAAGAAAGATGGAAAGCCGATTTACTATCCTTCTGATTGAAGTCGGAATCGCTGTCGGCATGCAGATTATTGTGTTGCTGGCGATTCTGATCTCCTTACGCAAGACCGGAAAACGCATGGAAATCCTGGCCAACGACGTACAACGTCGCATCGGCCCTACTCTCGACAACGTCCAGGCGCTGGTGGAGCACACACGTCCGCGCGTGGAGATGCTGGTCACCAACGTCGCCGAAAGCAGCACTTTGCTGAAAGTTCAGGCGGAGAAGCTCGATAGCACGCTGTCCGACATCATGGACCGCACCCGGCGGCAGGTAGTGCGGGCTGATGATTTCGTGTCGCGGACTTTTGACAAGGTGGAAACAGCGAGCGAGACAGTGCAAACCACTGTGAATGCGCCTGTGCGTCAGCTCTCAGCTATTCTGCAAGCCGTCTCCACCGGAATCGGAGTGTTCCTGGGACGCTCGCGGCGCTCGCGCAACGGCGCCACCCAGCAGGACGAACTGTTTGTGTGACGTTGGGCGCAGAACACTAGAACGCGCTTCACTAGCTCGCTAAGATCTATTCACCAGGGGTGGACCAGCCCTTCAGGCCTGCTTTGAAAAGCCCAATGGATCCGGGCTTCAGCCCTGCAGAATCTCCACGGTCGCGCGGCTACACTTTCACAGTTCAGGATGCCTCACGTAATCCAGCCGCCGCCGACCACTACGTCATCCTGATAGAAAACCACCGCCTGACCGGGTGTGATGGCCCGCTGCGGCTCGTCAAACGTAACCAACACCTCTTCGTCTGAAATAGCCTCTACTGTTGCAGCGGCAGGCTGGTGGCGGTTGCGGATTTTGGCGGTA
This sequence comes from Terriglobales bacterium, assembly GCA_035624455.1. Lineage (NCBI taxonomy): Bacteria > Pseudomonadati > Acidobacteriota > Terriglobia > Terriglobales > Terriglobales bacterium. Next base: position 7,933 of record DASPRM010000092.1, on the reverse strand, counting down.
ACACGTAGCGGGTGCTGCAGCTCACCATTCGTCGGGGCGATCCAATTCACACGAATGGCGCGCAGCGTAGTTGACCAGAGACCACGATCCTCTCCGACTACCACCTGGCGCTTGTTTCCGTTGATCCCAAGGACATAGAGCGGAAATCCTGCCGCTATTCCCAGCCCCTTGCGCTGCCCAACCGTGAAGTTGTGAATGCCCGGATGGGTCCCTAGCACTTCGCCGGTGGTAGTAACCAGTTCACCCGAGGTGTCGGGCAGTGCCTCACTTTGTTCGGCCAGGTAGGCGTCGATGAACTGCTTGTAGTCGCCCCCGGGGACGAAGCAGATCTCCTGCGAGTCGGGCTTGTCGGCCAGGGCCAAGCCGTGGGAACGCGCGATTTCGCGGACCTCGGCCTTCTGCAGGTGACCGAGTGGGAAAAGCGTGCGGCTCAGTTGCTCCTGGGTGAGACCAAACAGGAAGTAGGTCTGATCACGGGCCGAGTCAGCGGGACGCTTCAGCAGCCAGCGGTCACGGTCGGAATCGTACTCCACGCGCGCATAGTGCCCTGTTGCCAGGCGTTCCGCGCCAATCTGCCGCGCAGTGATCAGCAACTGGTCGAACTTCAAATGATTGTTGCAAAGGCTGCAGGGGATCGGCGTTCTCCCGGACAGATACTCCTGCACAAAAGGACGCACTACGTCGCTCTCGAAGCGCTGCTCCTGATTGACCACGTAGTAGGGGATCCCCAACTTCTCGGCTACACGCCGCGCGTCGTAAACGTCATCCAGCGAACAGCAACGGCCGTGGACGGCCTCCGGCATACCGTTCTGGCCCGCCAGGCGCCGCTGGTTCCAGAGTTGCATGGTCAGCCCAATTACCTCGTGTCCCTCGGAACGGAGCATGGCGGCGACGGCCGAGGAATCGACACCGCCCGACATGGCAACCGCGATAGTGCTACCTGGAGTCATCGTCGAATTAGGATCGGGTGATCTGCGAAGTAGGAAAAACCGGGACACCCCAAAAGCGCCCTGTTAGCTTCTTACCGCCTCTTTTCCATTGTAAACCGGGGAAAGTTCACGCAGGCGGGCTACGGTTTCAGGCAGGATGGACAGCAGCAGATCGACGTCAGCCGAAGTATTCTGCTTGCCCAGGCTGAAGCGCAGGCTGGCACGCGCCCGCTCAGGCGCGAGTCCCATAGCTGTCAGAACATGAGACGGCTCAATGGCGCCGGAGGAGCAGGCAGCCCCAGTTGAGACGGCCACGCCCTTCAGGTCCAGAGCGATCACCAACGCCTCGCCCTCAATACAATCGAAGTAGATGTTGGTCGTATTAGGCACCCGGGGCGCGCCGCCTCCATTCACCCCGACTTGATCGATCTCTGCCAGAATCGTGGTTTCTATGCGATCCCGGAGCTGGCGAATTCGCTCGACGCTGCCGTCGGTGAAACCCAGACGCGCCAGTTCCGCCGCCTTGCCGAGAGCGACGATTCCCGGAACATTCTCCGTGCCAGCACGCCGAGAGCGCTCGTGGCGCCCTCCATAGAGCATGGGCTGCAGAAGCGTCCCCTTGCGCACATAGAGGACCCCGACGCCCTGCGGGGCATGGATCTTGTGGCCGGAGAGGGAGAGCAGGTCGCAGCCGATGTCTTGCACATTGATCGGAACCTTGCCGGCTGCCTGTACCGCGTCGGTGTGGAAGTACACGTCGGCGTCCGCGGCAATGCGGCCAATCTCGACTACAGGTTGAGTTACGCCAGTTTCATTGTTGGCGAAAATAATCGAGATCAGGCGCGTATTGGAACGCACCGACCGCCGCAGCTTTTCGAGGTCGATCAGCCCTCCGCCGTCCACCGGCAGGTATGTGACTTCGCATCCCATCGCTTCCAGACGCTTGGCAGAATTGAGCACTGCGTGGTGCTCGACCTGCGAAGTGATCAGGTGATCGCCAGGACGAACCAGTCCAAAAAGCGCCAGGTTGTCAGCTTCGGTACCCCCGCTGGTAAATACGACCTCTGGCGGCCGCGCGCCCAGCAACTCAGCAATCGATTCCCGCGCCTGCTCTACCGCTGCCCGCGTGTGCTGCCCATGGTGATGGATGGATGAGGCGTTGCCAAACTGCTCAAGAAAATACGGCTGCATCGCCTCCAACACCGGCAGGAGGACCGGCGTGGTCGCGTTATTGTCGATATAGGCTCGGCGCATCTGTATACGATTCTATCCCTTGCTTCAAGAGATGACGGATGTGATGGCGAGGATGAGAATTCTGAATCAGGGGGATATGGCGCGGCTGAAGCCGCGCCCTTTCAGAGCTTTCCCGCGCGAAGCTAGACAGCCAATCCCTCGACCTACTTGCGCTGGCCGATGGGCACGTAGTGCTGCGGATAAAGCGGTCCCCCGTACTCCGCCCGGGGGCGAATTAGCCGGTTATCGTCAAGCTGCTCGATGACGTGCGCAGTCCACCCCGAGATGCGCGAAACCGCGAAGATAGGCGTAAACAGATCGAGGTCAATTCCCAAAGTGTGGTAGGTAGATGCCGAGTAGAAGTCTACGTTGGCGTTCAGCTTCTTATCGCTGCGGATAAATTCCTCGATCTTGTAAGAGAACTCAAACCACTTGGTCTCGCCGGCCGACTTGCCTAGATCTTGGGACATTCGGCGAAGGTGCGTGGCACGAGGATCCTCGGTGTGATAGACGCGATGACCGAAGCCAGGAACCTTCTTTTTCTGCGCCAGCATGCCCTTTACGTATTCAACCGGGTCAGCTCCAGCCTGATCGATACCTTCAAGCATCTGGAACACGGTTTCGTTGGCGCCTCCGTGCAATGGCCCCTTGAGGGCTCCAATCGCTGATGTCACGGCGGAATGCATGTCGGAGAGGGTAGCCGCGGTCACCCGGGCGGCAAAGGTGGAGGCGTTCAATTCATGGTCGGCATGCAGGATCAGAGCCACATCCAGGGCACGCGAGGCCGTCGCAGATGGGCGATTGCCGGTAAGCATGTACAGGAAATTGCCGGCGTGATTGAGGTAACGGTCCGGCTCAACCAGGGGCAGCCCTTTGCGAATGCGATCGTAGTAAGCCACGATCATCGAGATCTGCGCTGTCAATCGAATGGCTTTGCGGACATTGGCCTCGTGATCGCCGGCTTTCTCCTCCGGTTCGTAATAGGCCAGCGCGGAAACCGTGGTCCGCAGCACGTCCATGGGCAGCGCGTGCTTCGGAACCTGCCGCAGAAGGCTGATAATGGCTGCGTCCAGTTTGCTTTCCCGCCACAGGCTGATAGCGAGGTTCTCCAGTTCCTGTTGGTTAGGCAAGCGTCCATACCAAAGCAGGTGACAGACCTCTTCGAAGGTGGAATGATCGGCGAGTTCGTGAATGTCGTATCCACGGTAGGCGAGAACACCCCGATCCCCATCGATAAAGCAAATGCTGGAGTGCGCCGCAACGACACCTTCCAAACCCTTGCTGGCTACCATGCTGGTGGACATAAGCGCCTCGATTGAGTCTTTAAGGTTGAGATGCGAATAGATCCGAAACCGTAGCTCCGCTCCGGCCCGGCCAACCCTCTTTTATACCCGAAAGGAGCTGGCTTTTCCAAGGCGGGCCTGCGCCGGATCACAAGCGCCTGCCACCTTAATCATTGCCCGAGAGCGCAGGCAATCCGTATATTGAAACGTTTGACTATTCGCCCGGACCCGATAAGGGAATGGGCCTGGAGCCCTCATGCAATCTCCCAGATCGCGGTACTTAGCTCTCTGCTTACTTGCTGTCCTATTCGCCGCGCTGCTCCCCAGGGCAGCCGCGGACGAAGGCATGTGGCTGTTCAACGCTTTTCCCAAAGCCAAGGTGAAGACGGCTTACGGTTTCGAACCTGCGCAAACTTGGCTGGATCACGTACGTTTGTCCTCGGTGCGATTCAACAACGGTGGATCGGGCTCCTTTGTTTCTGCCGATGGCCTCACATTCACCAATCACCACGTGGGAGCTGAATGTATTCAGGACCTCTCCAAGAGCGGCCAGGACTACATGAAAACCGGCTTCTATGCCCCCACTCGGGCCCAGGAAGCAAAGTGTCCCAATCTCGAGCTCAACCAGTTGGTGGGTATCGAGGACGTGACCGACAAAGTCAATTCTGCCGTAACCAAGGAAATGAATTCCGCGCAGGCAGGCGCGGCGATGCGTTCTGCCATGGCTGCGATCGAGCGTGACTGCAACACCAGCACCGGTTTGCGTTGTGATGTCGTCACTTTCTACTCCGGTGGCATGTACCAGCTCTATAAGTACAAGAAGTACACAGACGTGCGTCTGGTATTCGCGCCCGAGTTCGACGCCGCATTTTTTGGCGGCGATCCCGACAATTTCAACTATCCGCGCTACGACCTGGATATCACCTTCTTTCGTGTTTACGAGAACGACAAACCGGCGCAGTTGAAAGACTATCTTCGCTGGACGCGAACCGGCGTTAAGGAAGGCGATCTGGTTCTTGTCTCGGGAAACCCCGGATCCACCGGCCGCCTGCTTACCGTGGCGCAGTTGAAGTTTCTTAAAGACATGCAGTATCCGTGGCAGCTGGCATCGCTCAAGCGGCGGATTGCCTGGCTGAAAGACTTCGCCGCGAAATCACCGGAGAATGCCCGCATCGCCCAGGAAGGCATCTTTAGCTTGGAAAACAGCCTCAAGGCCATCACTGGCTACAACGACGGACTTAACGATCCCAGCCTTCTGGCAAGCAAGCAGGAAGAAGAGAAAAAGCTTAGGGACGATGTCGCGGCTGATCCCAAGAAGAGCGCGGAATTCGGAAATCCCTGGGGAGAGATTGAAAATGCCATGCAAGTACAGCGGCAGATTTTCTTCCCGCTGTTTTACTTTGAACGGCGCGCGGGCTTCCGTGGAAATCTGTGCGGCTATGCCCGCGACCTGGTACGCCTTGCGGCCGAAAAAACCAAGCCCAATGGCGAGCGGCTTCGCGAGTATCGGGAATCGAATCTTTCCTCCGTCGAGCAGGACCTCTTCTCCACCGCACCCATTTATAAAACGCTGGAGACCGCCATTTTGACGGAGTCGCTACAGGAAATGCAGAGCCTGGTAAAGGAAGATGCCGATCTGGTGCGCAAAGTCCTCAATGGCAAGACGCCCGCGCAGCGAGCTGACGAGCTGATCCCAGGCACTAAACTCGATGACGTTGCTTATCGTAAGCAGCTCTATAACGGCGGACAGACGGCGATCGAAGCCAGCAAAGACCCACTGATCGTGCTGATGCGCATGATCGATCCCGAGGCCCGCAAAGTCCGCAAGCAATATGACGATCAGGTGGACGCCGTGGAGAAACGGGATGGCGGCATCCTGGCCAAGGCCCGATTTGCTCAAGGCGGACTGAATGTGCCGCCAGATGCCACCTTCACGCTGCGCTTGAGCTACGGTGCGGTGCGCGGGTACGAAGAAAACGGAAAACATCTTCCCTACTTCACCACCATGGGCGGAGCCTACGAACATGCTGCGGAACATGGAAATAAGGATCCGTACCAATTGCCGGAAAGCTGGATGAAGAACAAGTCCAAGCTGGATTTAGAAGCCCCCTTCAATATTGTCGCCACGCCCGACATTATCGGAGGCAATTCCGGCAGCCCGGTGATCAACAGAGATGGCGAAGTAGTCGGCATTATCTTTGATGGCAACATCCAGTCCCTGGCATGGCGGTTTGCCTACAGCGACAAGCAAGCGCGATCCATTCATGTGGATGCTCGAGCGATCCAGGAGGCACTGCGGAAGATTTACGGCGCTGCCGCCCTGGCCGATGAACTGATGAACGGCAACGCGGGGGCGGCAAAGGGAAAATAGGGCTGCAGCAACCTTTTCGTGAGATTTTTGCAGATTGGGTGGCCTGCCCTTGTCGCTCCCGGTTTTTGGAGCGACAGGGCGGGAAACTCACATTGCCTGGGTCTTCGGCGGTTCCCACAATTCGATGCGGTTGCCTTCGGGATCCATAATCCAGGCGAATCGACCGTACTCATGGTCCTCGCGTTTGGGATCGATTTCCACGCCTTCCGCGCGCAGCCTCTCTAACAGCGCGTCCAGGTTTTCCACGCAGTAATTGATCATGAAGTTTGCCTGGCTGGGATCGAAATAGGTAGAGGTTCGCGGAAACAGGCTCCAGACGGTCATTCCTGGTTTGTCCTCATCCTTGTGACGCCATTCGAACCCGACTGCTCCACCAACTCGCTTCAGCCCAAGGTGCTTCTCGTACCACTGATACATTTTTTCGGGATCATCGCACTTGAAAAAGATGCCTCCAATACCAGTTGCGCGCTCCATGAATGCCTCCTGAGGCTGCGAATTTTATCTCTCATTTGATTTGACTTTGGTGAATTCGCTGTGAATCCAAGTCTCACTCGATTCCGACCCCTTTATGTTCCGCCCTTGCTGGGAGAGTGACGCCAGAAACTGCTGAGGGCGATCATGCCGGCCACAGGCTGAGCGCGGTCTGGCTTAGGATCTGCTCCTTGGCGGTCTCACTGAGCGGCAAAGCGCGAAAGGCTTCGATGTTTCCTTTTATTTCCGGTACACCCGGACCAGGCCAGTCGCTGCCGAACAGCGTTTTCTGAGCAATTTCCTCCAGCCGCGGAAAATACTTCAGCAGAGCCTGCGGCGGGATGCTGCTGATATCGAGATAGACGTGCGCATGCCGCCGTATCAGAAAAAATGCGGTATTCATCCACAGGGGTCGACCGCCGTGCGCCAGCAGAATCCGAAGCCGCGGAAAGTCCACTGCGACGTCATCGATGTGGATGGGATCGCCATATTTGTTGCGTGCGCCCGGAAAGATGGATGTCCCGGTGTGGAACATCACCGGAATACCGTTCGCCTCGGCTGCCCGGTAGATGATTTCCAGCTCCTTTACCCCATGCAAATAGCCATTTGGGAACAGAAGTTGATGTGGTGGATGAATCTTAATCAGGCGCACTCCCAGCCGAACCAGCTGCTCCACATCGGCCATGATGTTGGTGCTATGCCGCGGATGCAGGCTGCCGCAGGCCAGTAGCCGCGACGGATTGTGCTTGCAGTAATCGACCACCCATTGATTGACGCCAGCCGTGAATCCAATGATTTCCGGCGCCACATAATTGATAAGCATGGCGCGATCGACTCCAGCGTCGTCGAGGTGATGAAGAAAGGATTTTGGCGAGCGGCAGTATTCGACGATAGAGGCGAAATTCGGCCGCTTCTTTTTCATCAACTCGAGTGCCGCGGGTTTAAACATCTCAACCGGTGCGATGTGGACGTGGCAGTCTGTAATCATGTTGGCCGTCAGTGGCCAGATCGCGATCCTACACCAGCGCTAACGGGATTCGTCGAAACTGGCGGTCATCCTCACTGGTACCGGCTTGCCATGGAAGGTACCAGGCTTGAATGTCCAATATTTTTGAATGTAGTCGGCCATCTTCTGGCCGGCGGCGGGATTCGAGGCGTCGAGAATACGCACTTCACACACTTTGCCTTGAGAACCTACGAGAAATTCCACCCTCACATAACCTTTGGCCAACCTGGGCGCATGTTTTTCGTTCATCTCGATGGGCTCAGGCGCAACAACTCCGTTAGTGTCCGGCCGATATACCGTCTCGTTTTCTGCTACACAGGGCGAAGCCGGCGCCTCGACAGGCTTGGTTTTCTTCTGCTGGGCATTGCCAGGAAGACAGAGGATGAAGCAGCCCACTATCAGTGCGACGAGTGACTTTCTGTGCATGTTTTTCACAGGCTCGACGCCCGTCAAAGCACAATAACGCACGGTCCTTCGACTCCGTGCCTGCGACACGCATGCGATGCGGGTCGAAAAGAAGCCCGGCACTCCGCTCAGGATGACACCGAAAAATGATAATAACTCGCCCGCTCAGTTCTTCGCCGCGGCCAGCACCGCTCGCTTGGCGAACAACCTTATCATCTCCCGCCGGTATTCGGGA
>DASPRM010000091.1 GCA_035624455.1 Terriglobales bacterium | reverse complement strand
TGTTTTTCGTTAATAGCTGAGTGGACATTTTCAGTACTCCCCATCTGTGGCTGTTCTCAGCAGCCCAATTCGTATTCGTGCATTTGGTTTCGTGCTCCAAAAGAATCTCTTCCAAGGCTAATTTCGCCACGAGCGCCTACTTGCGTCTCGGGGAGAACGGCCAGAGCCTCATCAATCAGGACCCGGACCAGCCAGCTGCAGCCCTTTGCAGTGGCAAAGATATGGCCGACGTGAAGACGCCTTCGGGATCAAAGAGCCGCTTGACCTGTTGCAATCGGTCGGTGTTGGTGCCGTAGGCCTGCGCGGTCTGTTCGTGGTCGTCCGGGCCCAGCATGTTGGGATAGCCCCCGGGCAACGCATGCGGCGCCAGGTTGTGGGATAGGCTTCGCGCCCACTCACGGTGACGATCGCCATCGTCCTTACCAGCGGCCTCCCACGCGGCAATGATTTCCACCAGGAAGTGTTCTTTGCGCAGGCCAAACGCTGTGGCAGGGAGCGGAACCCGAGTACCCGCACCGCGGAAATCATGCAGGATGATGGCCGAGAGAGGGGACGACCTCTGCTGCCCGCCAGCGACCACAGTCGAAATGACTTCGGGAGTAAGCTGAGCCAGCGAGCGCGTCTGCGCTGCATAATGGCGGCCAACGGGCGCACCGGCTGCAAACATGCTGAGCCAGTCGCGATAATTCATCGGCCCAACCTGGTCCACAATGGGCGTACCAAACTGGCGCAGTCTGGCAATCAATTCCTTGCCCTGCTTGTCCTGGCCAGTCCACATGGGAGCTAAGCACGCCACCGGGCTTCCATCGGGAGCCGGTAGTACACCGCTGAGGACCGAGAGTTCATCAGGTGCGTCAGCGATGACTTCCGCATAACCGTGCAACACGGATTGCGCCTGGGACCACGGAAACAGCATCCTGCCCGCAAGCACCTGACCAATCGGATGTAGCCGTACGCGGATTGAAGTGACCGCCCCGAAGTTGCCACCTCCGCCACGCAATGCCCAGAACAGATCAGGATTCTCCCGGTCGTCGCAATGCACGAGGCGGCCATCAGCAAGCACCACCTCGGCGCCGAGCAGGTTGTCCAATGCCAAGCCATAGCGTGCTGTCAATGGACCATACCCACCGCCAAGCGTCAGTCCCACCATGCCAACGGTGCCGCAGTTGCCGGTCGCTGCCACCAAACCGTGCGGCTCGACGGCGGAAGTGACATCTACCGCCGTCGCTCCGCCCTGGACGATGGCGACCGATGCCTTGGGATCGACATCCACTCGCCTCATATGGGAGAGGTCGATCACGAGACCGCCGTGGCGAAGAGATCTTCCCGCCCAATCGTGCCCGCCTCCACGCACAGACAATGGGAGTCGGTGTTCACGCGCACTCCGCACCGCGGCCTGCACATCGGCGGACGTCTCACATACTGCGATTAGCGCTGGCTGGTGTTGGACCGCTCCGTTCCATATCTGTCGTGTCGGAACATAGTCGTCATCGCCCGGCAACACAACTCTTACATGCATGGCAGATCGTAGTTCACGGGCCGCAGCTAACTCCGCTCCAGCATTGATGTTCGTTACAGTCACGATTACTCCTTTTCACGCTACGAATGATGCGAACTCACAAACCCGGCCGTTGAGCGATCACGAGATCGTTCATCAGACGTCCATGCCCTCTCGGAGTTCGGCCGTTGCGCGACCACCAACGTGACCGGCGGCGCGGGCGAGCAAGCTTCGATTCGCTCGAAATCGAGCGCCTTGAGCTTTTCCTCAACCTCCTTTGAAGTCCAGGGGTGGCCGCCGCTGCGCACAATCCGCAAGCTGGTGAGTGCGTGCTCGAGCGGAGCGCTTGGCAGCGGATACAATCCGAATATCAGCCAGCCGCCGGGGGCGAGGGCGCCGTGGACGTGCTCGAGCGCGCGATCCACGACCTCGGCTGAGATGAAGGGTCCCGGAAGCCACGACAGGGTGAAAGTTGCCCTCTCCTCAAGCTGCTCCACGCGCTGCGGGCGAAGCTCGACTCGTTCGACGAGTCCGCTCTGTACGCGGTTCTTCCGTGCGAGTGTCAAAGCCGGCTCCCACGGGTCAATACCGACTACTCTTAACGCCGGCCAGGAACGTGCGGCTTCGATCGCGAGCGAGCCGACCCCGGTGCCAACGTCAAGAAACGCGCCGGGGCGCCGCAGGACCTCGCTAAGCTCCGGTCGTTGGGCGGCCGTTGTCTCAATCCAGCGGACGATGAGACGTGACACCTGTCCCTGTGACTGAAGGATGTCCGGGTCTTGGTAGCACCAGCCCGGAGCGCGCTCTGGATTCTCCAGCAGGTCGAGCGCCTGGCGAAACGTTGTCTGAATCAGAGCCAGGGCGGCCGCCTGCTGGTTCCGTTCGACGTCCTCAAGCAGTTTTGGATCGATGGCCCGCACCACGTCGTTCAGGAGAGGGCGCACACGCGAATCCCCGTCGAGCCCATCCTGCAGGAACCGCAGTTGTGCACCCAGGGCCGCCAATGTCTCCACCGAGATAGTCAAGCGCTGCGACACGGCCATCAAAGACTCGAAACTCATCGTCTGCCTCTGTATATGTGGATGTCGAAGCCCGCGTTCGTTATCTCCGTTCTTGCTCAAAGCTCGGTGTTGCGCACAGGACGACACTCAATACTCGATCCAGTCTGTGAAATGTGAAGCCAAACCCATGCGTCGAGATGAAGCGTGGTCGTAGTAGTCCGACCACTCCACAATTCTTCCGCGTTCGACACGCACGATCGTTGACCCCTGCAAGGAAACTGGGAATCGGCAACTGATCGAGCCGTAAGGAACGGTTTGCGTCGCGGTGAGCTTCCATTCGGCAATGGCGTGATCTCCACTCTCCATGAGGGAAATCAGTTTCAGCGCGGCATCCGGGAATTGTTCCCGAGCTTTCTGAAAGAATTCGGTCAAGCGGAGCTTGTCCGTAAATTCGAGTGCGAGGGCATGGTCATTGAACTTGAAGCCCTCATCAAAGTGGGCGGCAGCTTCAGAAATTCGCCCATCACTCAAAGCGGCCAACGCCGACTGCAAGATGGATCGCGGTGCGTTTAGCCAGGTTGAGTCCGCGTCATCCGGCAATACAATTCCTTCATGCATCCCGGCTGGCAACTCATGCGCTATCGTTGATTCCGAATTGACATTGATATTCGTCACGCTCATTGATTACTCCTGACTGTTTTTTCGTACACAAGACAAGACACGTGCACGACATGTTTATTCCCAGAACCCAGGAGAACTTTCGAAGGCTGGGGTTGGACTTAAACGGACTGATGAGGTGAACCGGCGAAACCGAGGAAGATAAGGCGCGCCATCACTTGCCTAAGGGTGAGTTTTGAAATCGCCCTGGTCGGCCATGTTCTGGTGACAGACAAGACAGGATGATCGCGCCGGGCCTGACACCGAGGAAACCAACGCATACGAGAGACCATGATTGGTCCAAGTGATTACTCGGAAGCCTTCGGCGTTGTGATAGTGAAAAATCAGCTTGCCAAAGCGGAGCTCGTCCCCACCGGCCACTATGGCAGATTCGGCTGAATCGACAAGAAGGCTGATTTTGTCGTTCAGTGTGTCATACATGACCAATGCCGCCGGGCTTCCTTTGTAATTCACCAAGGCGGCGCCGGTGAGCCGGTAGGCAGGACTTTTCCCAGGAGCGGATTGAGCGACGGGAAGTCGAAAGTCAAAAGGGACTTTCCCGGCAAACCACGCGGTGACTGCGTCTGGGGAATCCGATTGCAACCCAGATGGAAGGTTGCCACTAAGGTACTTCCGATGCGTCGCTACTGCGGTTTCGACGTAGCTTGCGGCCTGTACGTCGCGCAGAATGTCGGGAACAAATGCAAGGCACAGAGCGAGAACAGCGGCCGCGGGGACGAGGATTCGCCAACTCGAAAGGCGTTCGAGAAGGCCTGGCACTACTTTTTGAACGCGATTGGGTTCTGAGTGCTGGAGCACCATGGCAACCCGGTCGCGCAGCGCTGCGGGAGCCGAGTACAGGGGACGAGATCGCTGCAGGGTCTGTGAGAGCGCTCTCTCCGCCTCCAAGTGCGCTCTACAGTTGGCGCAAGACTCCAGATGCGAACGAAAATCTTCAAGTTCCTGTCCCTTGAGGTCATTGTCAAGGTAGCGAAGCATCCTGTCAGCGTATTCGTCGCAAGGGTTCATTCAGCGGTTCTTCCTGCTTGGGTAGCGGACGCCGGAAAACGACCAGCGGTTTCGCCCGTATCTGTTGTTCCCTTGGTTAGACACGTCACGCAACAAAATATTCCCGATGCCCGAGGAAATTGTTTCTGTACTTTTGCTGGCGCTAGAGCTAGCTGCAGGGCGGCGTGGGTCCTAATCTCATGCCGCGCCCTCGCTGACCTTGGCTGCTTCCGTTTTTCCCGATTGCGGAGACATCAATTCCGCCGGAAGCAACTCCCGGAGCCGGGCACGCGCTCTTGCCAACCGCGACATGACTGTACCAGGTGGACAATCGAGAACGCCTGCAATCTCCTGATATGAGAGCTCTTCGTATTCGCGCAGGATGATGATTTCGCGGAATTCCACAGGAAGCTGCTGGATCGCAGCCCGCACCTGTCCACGCTCAAGTTCAGCGATATAAACGGAAAGGGGGTCCTGCCTCGGGTCGGCGGGCTCATTGGGTTTGCTCACGTCAGAATCGAACTCGACGACATCAGGTGCGGTACGCCGATGACGCAATTGGTTAAGCCAAGTATTGCGCAGGATCTTAAATAGCCAGCTCTTTGCGCTGTCGCCGGATCGCAGTCCACCCATGCCTCGTAACGCCCGCAGACACGTTTCCTGAACCAGATCCTCTGCTTCGGCACTGTTTCTCGACAACACCATGGCATAACCGTACAGGCCATCCAGATATTCAGTAAAGTCGAGTCTTTGTTGCTGCTGGCCGTTGGCGGGCCCCCATCTCATGCACAACCCCGATTGGAAGATTGGACGAAGCGGGCATTAAGGCTCCTGTCTGGCAAACTCTTTGCGCACTACCAGGTCGTGCGTTGCGCAAGTGCCAAGCCTCCTTTTATGAGATGTTTCGCGGTGACAACACGGTGCGAGCTTTTTAATGCCGAACTGATCGCAGCGGAAGGATATGTCCTGGCATGCAGAAACTGCTCACGGATTTCCCACCCAAGCAGAAGTAGTGCGGAGAAGCCGGCAACCCGTTTTCAATCCTGATTGCAGGCCTGTGCTCAGGATTGCGCGATCAGCTTTTCATCCCGAAGAGCATGCGGGTGACCCGATGACGCCGAACGGTCTCGTATATAGCCCAACTCCCCAGAAATGTCCCGGCGAATAAGAAAGGGAATTTGACCGCAAAGGGGATGTGCCACTGCAGCCACATGTAGCCGAGCAGGACAGTGATGGTCTGGTGAACGATGTAGAAGGGGTAGACCGCAGTGTTGGCGTGACGAAGAGTGGCAGTGTTGCGATTGAGTTTCGCGCGGCTCCATGCCACGAGGGTGAGGATCATGGTCAGGGCAAAATAAGAGTCAACGACTGTGAATACCCAATAACGGGTAGGCGCGGAGAACGCGCTCAAGAAGTTGTCGACCCGAATGCCGTAGAACAGGATCAACATGATGGCCGATGCAAACAGGAATTCGCGGCGGCGGCTCTCCACCAGGTTCAGGAAGCGCTGTGAGCCACACACAACAAAGCCCATCAGGAAATAGAGCAGGGAGACGGTGAAGTTGGCCCAATCGGAAATGAGGTTGTAGGTGGTGGGCCAGTGGGGTACCAGCATGAGTGCAGCGGCAACGATTGGAATATTTATCAGATAAATGAATCCGCGGTGTTCACAGAGCCGCGCGAGGCGGTCCACGACGGAGCGTCCTGAAGAAGAAAGGAGCAGCACAAAGAGCGGCAATCCCAGAAGCGAGTAGCTGAAGATGTAGGGTATGAACCAGAGATGATGAAAACTGAGATTGCCCTGGGGGTAGGGAACCAGCGTAAAGACTGTTCCCCAAAAATCGAAATATGACGAATAGTGCCTTCCGGCAAGGATTCGCTCGATGTAAATCTGCGGCGGAACGATGACGAACACACCGAACCCGAGAGGCACCAGCAATCGGCGCACGCGTTCCAAGGCAAACTCACCCGCGCCGCGGCGTTGAAGATTGAACCAGGTGCCGGCTCCCGAGATGAAGAACAGCAACGGGAGGCGCCAGCGGTTGAAGAAGATCATAACCCACTGCAGCCAGTGACAACTCTCAGGATTCTTGACCATCCAGGGCCAGGGGACAAAGTACATGCCCGTGTGATAACCGATGAGAATCACAAAGGCGATGACCCGGAGCCAGTCCAGGCCATACTCGCGTGGGCGTGTCTTTGTGAGGGCAAGAACAGCAGGCGATTTCGCAGCTACGGATATCCGGGAAAGTTGTTCGATGGTAGCGTTCACGGCAGGCCTTCCCGCTGACGCGGAAATCCCTAAGTGAGTCTAAGCGCCATGGAGCTTGAAGTCAGTGACCCCCAACACATGGGCTGTACAGTTCGAAAGAAGCGGATCAACCGACGCCGCGTGAGCGACGTCACATCCTGTAATAAACCGTGTGTTAAGTAGGTAGCTTCTGATCTGCGAAGATAAGGAAATGGCACCAGCGCCTATAGCGGCTAGGGCGACGAGGAGAAGCGAGCAGGAATTGCGCGATACGCAATTCGCCATGCGTCTCTCGCTGATCTTTGGCGTGGCGATGCTCATCGCCAAAACGACCGCTTTCCTGATGACCCATTCCGCGGCCATCTTTTCGGATGCAGCGGAATCGGTGATTCACGTGATCGCGGTGGCGTTTGCCAGCTTCAGCCTTCGCCTCAGCACCAAGCCTGCGTCCGATCATTTCCTCTATGGCTACGAGCGGATCACCTTCTTCTCCGCGGGATTTGAAGGAGCCATGATCATCGTGGCCGCGCTGGCGATTCTCTACGAATCGATCCGGAAGTGGATCGCCGGGCTGCAGTTGGAACATGTAGGAGCCGGAGCCCTGCTGGTGCTGATCGCAGGAATACTGAACGCCGCTCTCGGTTACTATCTGCTGCGGACCGGCAGGCGCGCTAATTCGCTGATTCTCGAAGCCAATGGCAAACACGTCCTGACCGACAGCTGGACCAGCTTCGGCGTAGTCAGCGGGTTGGTGCTGGTGCTGCTGACGCTCTGGAAACCGTTCGATCCGCTGGTGGCCATTGTGGTTGCCGTGAATATTCTCTGGTCTGGAGGGCATCTGGTGTGGCGTTCGGCGGTCGGCCTGCTGGATTACTCTGATCCCAAAGCCGGTCGCAAAATTGGCGACAAGCTGGACGCAATCTGTTCGGAACTTGGGATCCAGTACCACGGCGTGCGTTTCCGCACTACCGGCTATCGTCAGATTATCGAAGTACACCTGTTATTCCCGTCGCGGACCTCGGTCAGCGAGGCTCACCGCCTGGCAACAATTTTGGAAGAACGCCTGCCGGCAGAACTTGGAATGCCGGCCGAAGTCATCACTCATCTGGAGTCGCTCGAAGACCACGCCGATGTCCACCACGAGCAACACTACACGGGCAAGCCTGGTTCCGTGTGAGTCAACTGTTATGGTTGAGATAGTTATTCCGCGGACGCGCGTGAAACGCGTAATGGAAAGCCTGACGATGGGAACTACAGGAAAAAGAGTTGAAAAGCTGAAGAACTTCCTGCCGAGATCCGAGGCGGTGGCGGCTCCTCAGCGCTCCTAGCAAGAAGCATAGAATCATCATGGCGATGATAATCGGCTCTGCCATGATCAATCTCCTGCATTCCTTTCCTTCGTGCCTGACGACAAGAATCTTACGCTTCCATTGTTGCTTACACAATTAACTTGGGCCTGTGCACTGACGGAATTGGAGACATGCAATCCGGAAGGTTAGAAATTTTACTCAGGATCTATCTTCGAGGGCCGTCATCTAACACATGTCAAGGGAGGGCGCGGATGAAAATCACGGAAATGCTGCTGGCTGAACTAGAGCGCGAGGCGGTTGCCAGCCGCAAGGCCCTGGAAAAGGTCCCGGAAGGCAAGAACGACTGGAAGCCACATGAGAAGTCAATGACTCTGGGTTCGCTGGCGACGATCGTTGCCACCATGCCGGCATGGCTTGACATGATCGTGAATATGGATGAATTAGATATCCGGCCGCCCGGTGGCTCGAAGATCAAGCCGCAAGGATGGAAGACTCGTCGCGAGCTGCTGGAGCAGTTCGAGGCCAGCCTGAAGAAGGGACGAGAGGTTCTGCAGAAGACAACGGACGATCACTTGATGAACACGAAGTGGCGCATGTTGGCGGGGGCAAGCTGATGAGCGAACAGCCCCGCTATGTCGCGGTTCGCGACGGTGTCCTCAATCACATGGCGCATCATCGCGGCCAACTGACAGTGTATTTGCGGCTGAACGACCAAAAGGTTCCGGCGATTTACGGTCCGTCAGCCGATGAGGGGAGCTAAGCCGTATCGGCGGCTTGGGGGCGTTGGAAGAAACCCAGGTTAGCGCCGAAAGCAAGGCGCGAACCTGGGCACCGGCGCAACCGCAATCACATTCAATCGTGACAATTAAGAGGGTGGATGCATGCCGAGAACATGCGCTGACCTAGACCTTGTTTTTCTTCTCACGTTCTAATAGCGCGCGTTTGCGGGCCGCTCCCCAGCGATAGCCGCCAGGTTCACCGTCGCTGCGCACCACACGATGACAGGGAATCAGCACAGCAACCGGATTTGTCGCGCAGGCGCGAGCCACGGCCCGAACCGCCGTGGGCTGCCGGATGGCGCGCGCGATCTCGGCATAGGAGCGAGTGAATCCGCGAGGAATTTCGCGTAGTGCCTTCCAGACACGCCACTGAAATGCGGTCGCGCGAACATCGAGAGGCAAGTCAGGATGGGCGCTCGCGTTCCCATTCGTGCCGCCGAGATTCTTGCCTTCGAGTTCCGCCAGCAGAGTGCTTATGGCTGAGCGCAATCGTTGGTTGTCGGCTGTGATGTCGGCCTTGGGAAATTCCTGGCGCAAGCCGGACTCAAGTTCGCGGTCCGAATCTCCGAAGCGCACCGCGCAAACGCCACGATCAGTAGTTGCCACCAGCATGCGCCCCAAGGGGGAGTCTGTGATCGCGTAGCTGATCGCAATTCCTGGTGCACCCTGCCGGTAGGAACCAGGCGTCATGCCGAGATGAGACGGCGCACGTTCATAAACGCGACTGCTCGAGCCATAGCCGGCGTCGTATACAGCGGTGGTGACATCGCCGCCGTTCTTCAGCTTCGATTTCAGCAGCAGCAGGCGGCGAGCATCTGCGTACTCGCGCGGGGAGATGCCCAGTACCTGCTTGAAGGTCTTCTGCAGATGAAATGGGCTGAGCTTGGCCTGATCGGCGAGAAGTTGCAAGCTTAGCGGTTCGTCGATGTGGCGGTCGATCAGACCGCAGAGGTTCTGCACAAGCTGTGCCTTGGGATCGCTGCGGTTAACATCGCGCGGATGGCAACGCTGGCAGGCACGGAAGCCGGAGCGCTCGGCGGCATCCGGTCCGTCAAAGAATTCGACTTTTTCAGGGCGCGGCCGCCGCGATGGGCAGGAGGGCCGGCAGTAAACTCCTGTCGACCCGACGCCGTACACAAAGATGCGATCGAAGCGGCGATCGCGGGCGAGCACGGCCTTCCAGAATTCGTTGGTCGGGGCCGGAATCATTGCGTTAATCAAGTATCACCTCCAAAGTTAAGTTAGCGCCAGTGGAGGGAGGCCGCTATCCGCGGTTTGCGGTCAAAAAATTGTTACAGTTTGATGAAAATTTTCGGTCCTGAGGGCTGTTTAGGCTCCATCTTCTCAATAAGATAGCCTCCAATGGGTGGTGTAGGTTAATCTTGCGGCGAATGATCTATCTGGTGGAAGACGACCTGGATATCTCCCGGCTGGTGCGCCATCATCTGGAGGCAGCCGGCTATGCAGTCCGAGCTTTTCCCACGGCTGCAGGCGTGCTGAATGACGCAGAGAAGCAGCCGCCCGCGCTGTTCCTTCTAGACATTATGATTCCTGCCGGCGACGGCCTGGATCTTTGCCGTAAGATTCGGCAAACAGCCACCCTGGCCCCTATTCCGGTTATCTTTCTTACGGCGCGCAGCTCGGAGGCGGATCGCATCGTCGGGCTGGAATTGGGAGCGGACGATTACATCACTAAGCCCTTCAGTCCACGCGAACTGGTGGCGCGGGTCAAGGCCGTGCTGCGCCGCTTCGAGCGGCCCCTGGCTCCGGCGCTGCTGAAGGCGGGTGATATCGAGATCGACACCGGGGCGATGACTTTGAGCGTGCGTGGGAAGAAGGTTCCCACGACGGCAACGGAATTCCGTCTGCTCGATTATCTGGCGCGGCATCCCGGGCGAGTGTTCACGCGCGATCAGTTGCTGGATGCGGTTTGGCGGGACACGCAATTTGTAACTCCCCGCTCGGTGGACGTCTATGTGCGCCGCATTCGGGAGAAGATCGAGCGGGATCCGGAGAATCCGCGTCTGCTGAAGACGGTGCGCGGGGCCGGGTACCGGTTTGAGGCTCCCAGGTGAGAAGCCGAATTTTTTTCAAGCTGCTGGTGTTGTTCGTTCTGGTGATCGTTATCACCACCATTGCTTTTGATTTTGCCGCGCGCCGAGGCAGAGAACACTTCCTGCTCATTGGTGGGGGGCTGGGATTGCTAGTAGGTGTGCTCATTGCCACCTTCGCGGCGCATTCCATCAGCAGCAGACTGCAGTCGATCGTAGATTTTGCCCAGAGAGTAGCCGCTGGCGATTTATCCGCCCGTATCGACCAGCGTTCAAGCGACGAGATTGCAACCGTGGCAGCCTTCCTCGACAAAACGGCGCGGCGACTGGAGCGCGGCTTCGAAGAACTGGAGACCAGCCGCAAGGAATTGGAAACCCTGCTGAACAGCATGCAGGAGGCGGTGATTGCCGTTGCCGCGGACAGTCGTGTCCTATGGGCGAATGAGCGCATGATCAAGCTAATTCCCAGCGGCGTTCGTCTGGATGCGCCTCTGGCGGAAACCATCCGGGATCCTGATTTTCTGCGGGCAGTGGATTCTGCCGCCAAATCACACGCCGTGCAGGCAGCACGTGTGTCATGGACAGCAGTGGGCCGCGCCTTTAAGGTCACAGCAGCTCCCATGCCGGGAGGCGGAGCGGTGGCCGTACTGCACGATCTGACGGATATCGAACGGGTGGAGAAGACGCGGCGCGATTTTATTGCCAATGTGTCGCATGAGCTGCGAACTCCGCTCACGTCCATCCAGGGCTATGCAGAAACTCTGCTCGACTCACCACCCAGCGACGCCGCGGTAACCCGCGAGTTCCTCGAGATTATCCGTAAGAACGCCGCCCGCATGACGCGCCTGACCGAGGATTTGCTGGTTCTGGCACGCGTGGAATCAGGCGAGCAGAGCTTTAAGTTTCGTCCGGTTTCGGCCGATAGCCTGTTGCAGGATGCGCAACAGAACTTCCAGGAGGTGGCACGAGCGCGGGGCCTGGAGTTGGCGATCGAGCGGAATTCCGCCGGTTGTGTGAATGCAGATCCCGACGCCATTCACCAGATATTCACCAATCTGATCGACAATGCCATCAAATATGCGGGCACCGGCACGCATATCTGGATTGGGGCGCGCGAAGCGGGCAATATGCTGGAGTTTTATGTGCGCGACAGCGGGCCCGGCATTGCTTCCGAGCATCTGAGCCGTCTCTTCGAGCGCTTCTACCGGGTGGACAAAGCGCGCTCGCGCGAGTCGGGTGGAACCGGGCTGGGGTTGGCCATCGTCAAGCACATCATTCTGGTTCATGGAGGGAATGTCCGCGCGGAGAGTGAGCTAGATCACGGATCGGAGTTCGTCTTCTCGCTACCCTTGGCATCGGCCCCGGTCGAGGTAGCAGGTTAAGGGGCAGAAGTAGTTTTTCAGTCGGGCCGAAAAGCGCGTATGCTTTAGGAAGCCGGCTCGCCCGTAAAGAAATCGTTTCGCGCACAGATTTGTATCTCCGGTAAGCACCTCGAAGCGGTGCTTGGCGATCGTCCGACTGCTGGAGGGTCTTCCTCCGGAGCGAAGAGGGTGGGTAATGGGAACTCTCAAAGCGCTGGACTCACCGCAATCTGATTATTCCCGCCTGCTGCGATTGGCGCAGCGTGCCTGCGAGATCGCTAAGTCTGCCGCGTCTGCCACCGCCGAGGGCATTTCCAGCCGTTCCCCGGAGAGGCTCACGCCCGTCCGCAGCTACGAAGAGGAGCTTGACACCCTGGATCGAGAGATCAATGAGGGAGTTACGGCAGCCATCACACATGTGGATGAGAAGGAAGCGCGGGAACTGCTGGCGTGCTTGAAATTTATCCTCGAGTTGGAGCGAATCGGCGACCTGCTGCTGAATTTCGCCAATCGCGCGATCGCCATCCTGCCGCGGGTGAGCGATCAGGACGTGAAGGATCTTACGACCATGGCAACCATCCTGCATCGCATGCTCAGCGATGTGGAAGAAGCATTCTCGAAGCGTGATTTGAAGCGTACGTTACAGATTTTGCGATCCGATGCCGAACTGGACCGGGTACGCAATCTGATGTTTGTCCGGCATATCGAAAATCCCGACAATCAGCCGAGGCGGGAAGGCTTCCATCTGGTGTTTATGGTGCAGACGCTGGAGCGTGCCGGCGACCATGCTAAGAATCTCGCCGAAGAGATCTGTCAATTGGTAAGCGGCCGCAGCATGCGCCACTTCCGGCGCGCTAACGACAAGCCCATCGAAGAAATGTTCCTGGACTGGATGCGGAAGCAGGACCGGAAATAAACATCAGCTTCCGATTTCTCCTGCTTCATCCCTCTTCCGCGAACTAAGCGCCTGCCGCTGCCAGCACCTCGGGGATCACGCTATCGACGTGAGCCTCTGTGGTGCGGTGGTTCACGATGCAGGCGCGCAGGGCGAATTGTCCGTGCACGGTGGCATTCGACAAATACACGCGGCCGCGTTCGATCAGGCGTTGCAGGATTCGCGCATTGTGCTGATTCAAATCTTGCTCGGCAGCGCATCCCGGCACCTTGTGGCGGAAACAGACTGCGCTCAATTCCACTGGCGCGAGCAACTCGAATTCGGGGTGATTGGAGATCGCCGCGGCCAGCCTTTGCGCCAGCTCCAGGTCTCGGCGGATCGCCTCGCGGAACGCCGCCATCCCGTGATAGCGCAGGGAAAGCCACAACCTGAGTGCGCGGAAGCGCCGCGATAGCTCGATTGATTCTTCAAAAAATGCGAACCTCTCAAGGGGGTCGGTGCTCAGCGACTTTGCATAATCTCCGGTATGCGAGAACGCGCGGCGGGCTGCTGCCGGATCGCGATACAGCAGGCAGCCGCAATCGAGAGACTGGAACAGCCACTTATGCGGGTCGAGTGAAATCGAGTCCGCAAGTGCGATGCCTGGGAACTTTTCAGGAGCAGCAATGGCGGCGAGCGCGCCATAGGCTCCGTCAACATGCAGCCAGAGATTATGACGGCGCGCGATGGCAGCGATGTCGGCGAGCGGATCGACAGCGCCAGTGTTGACGGTTCCAGCCGAGGCGACGACGGCGATGGGAATCTTGCCCGCAGATTTGTCGGCTTGAATGGCGTTTTCCAGGTCCGGAGGAATGAGGCGGAAGTCTGGACCGACGGGGAGTGGGCGCAGATTTTCTCGGCCGATCCCCAGCAGGGCGACGCTCTTGGGGATCGACATGTGGACTTCCTGGGAGGCGTAAACCACACAGCGGCGGCCGGCGAGGCCTGGCTCGTTTGCGGGCGCTATGGCTTCGCGCGCCATGGCCAGGGCCATCAGATTGGCCAGCGATCCGCCCGAGGTGAGCGTGCCTGTGAAACCGGCACATCCGATCGCCTGCGCCAGCCACTCGACGACGGTGCGCTCGATAGTGACGCCGGCGGGCGCGGATCGCCAGGCCGTGAGATTCTGATTGAGAACGCTGGCCAGCAAATCGGCGGTCGCACCTACGGGCTCGCCCGAACCCAACACGTACCCGAAGAAGCGGCCGTTGGGCGTGCGCGTGTGCTCCACCACATCATGCAACGCCGTCAGTGCGGCGGACTCGAGGCCTTCCTCGGGAAGGGGCGTGTGGAACAGGCGCTCCGTTTCTTCACCACGGCTCTGGAAAATGGGGCGCGAGTCGAGAGTGGCGAGGTAATTCGCGGCGATTTCCATGACCTCGGCCGCAAGGCGGCGGAAATCGTCTGGCGAGATTTCAAGCGGGCTCATGAGTCGGGATTGTAAACGGCGGATTTAAGCGCCGCTCGTGTTCACAAAAGAACAAACACCAGATCCTTCGACTGTGTGCCTGCCTGACCCGCAAAAGCTCCGGGGCAGAAAAACAGGGCAGGCGCTTCGCTCAGGATGACGACAGGGGATGGACTGCGCTCTAAGTTGAGGCTATTCGGCTACGCTGGCGGGGACAGCGCCCTTGCGGGGGCGCTTGTTGGCTTGCAGGATCTTTTTGCGGAGGCGCAGCGATTTCGGGGTGACCTCGACAAATTCATCTTCAGCGATGAATTCGATGGCCTGCTCGAGGTTCAGCGTGCGAAACGGAACCAGGCGGATGGCTTCATCGGCGGTGGATGAGCGCATGTTGGTGAGTTTCTTCTCGCGCACGGCATTGACATCGAGATCATTCTCCCGCGAGTTCTCACCGATCACCATGCCTTCGTAAACCTCGACTCCGGGGCCGGTGAACAGCTCCCCACGCTCCTGCAGATTGTAAAGAGCGTAAGCAGTGGTAGTGCCTGGACGATCGGCGACGAGCGCGCCGGTGAGGCGATGAGGAATTTCGCCAAGCCAGGCGGTGTGGCCATCGAAAATGGAATTCATGATGATAGTGCCACGCGTGTCGGTGAGTAGCTCGCTCCGCAACCCGATCAGGCCGCGGCTGGGAACGCGGAACTCCATGCGCACGCGTCCGTAGCCGTGGTTGTGCATCTTCAGGGTTTCAGCTTTGCGCATGCCGAGCTTTTCCATGACGACGCCGATGAACTCCTCGGGAATGTCGACAAAAAGGTGCTCGACCGGCTCCATGCGCTGGCCATTTTCAGTCTTGGTAACTATCTCGGGCTTGCCCACCATTAGCTCGTAGCCTTCGCGGCGCATCATCTCGATCAGGATCGAGAGTTGCAGTTCGCCGCGCCCCATGACGAGAAAAGTGTCGGTGCTGCCGGTGTCCTCGACACGGAGAGAGACGTTGGTGAGCAGTTCTTTCTCCAGTCGCTCGCGCAAATGCCGCGAAGTGACGTATTGGCCTTCGCGGCCAGCAAATGGCGACGTGTTCACAGTGAATTGCATGGCGATCGTGGGCTCGTCGATAGTGATGCGTGGCAGCGGCGCGGGATTTTCGACGCCAGTAATGGTGTCGCCAATAGCGATGCCGGTGACGCCCGCAATGGCCACGATATCGCCCAATTCGGTTTGTTCTACTTCGACGCGCTTAAGGCCGCTGAAGGAAAACAACTTGGTGATCCTGACCTTTTCGAAAGCGCCGTCGATTTTCGCGATCGCGACCTCGTCGCCGACATGCAAGGTTCCATTGAACACACGGGCAATTGCCAACCGTCCCAGGTAGTCGCTGTAGTCGAGGTTGGCGACAAGAATTTGCAGCGTGCCCGAGGGATCGCCGGATGGAGCGGGGATGGTGTTCACGATGGCCTCAAACAGCGGTTGCAGATCGTCGCCGGGACTGTTTACGTTCTCGGTCGCCGTGCCGAGCTTGGCGTTTGTGTAGAGCACGGGAAATTCGAGTTGCTCTTCGGTGGCATCGAGATCGATGAACAGATCGTAGACTTCGTTCAGCACCTCCTGTGGCCGCGCGTCGGGGCGGTCGATCTTGTTGATCACCAGGATCGGCGGCAGCCTGGCTTCCAGCGCTTTGCTGAGCACGTAGCGTGTCTGCGGCAGCGGACCTTCGCTGGCATCGACCAGCAGCATCACGCCGTCCACCATCTTCAATGCGCGTTCGACTTCGCCGCCGAAGTCGCTGTGACCGGGGGTATCCACGATGTTGATCTTGACGTCGTGATAAAAGACGGCGGTGTTCTTGGCCAGGATGGTGATGCCGCGCTCGCGTTCGAGTTCGTTGGAGTCCATCACCCGCTCAACGACGACCTCGTTGGCGCGGAACGTGCCGCTCTGTTTGAGCATGGCATCGACCAGCGTGGTCTTGCCGTGGTCCACGTGCGCAATGATGGCGATATTACGAATAGGTCTAGTCAAGTGCGAATCCTGGGTACTGCATGCGGCCGCGCGTGAAGACAAAAACAAACACCAGGTCTTTCGACTCGGGCCGGGACTCCTACCCCAGCAAACCAAAAGCAGGCTTGCCGGGGACCCCGGACCCGGCCCTCGCTTAAGATGACAGAGCGGAGAGGATTTATGGAATGGCGCAGCCGAAAGTTTACCCGTATTGCCGTCGAGCTGCACTCGACCTGAACGGACGGGGACGTCCGTTCCCACATACAATCCCTCTCAGATACAATCTGGGACTCTTCAGGGCCGCAACCGCATCGAAGCGTGTCGATTTCAGGCTCGATTCCCCTCGAGGTCACACCTCGACCTTCCACCGTAACAAAGGACGGCGAGGCTGGGGCACCATCAAGGCTGGTTCGAATTGTGCGGGCTGCTAGCGAACGTTGTGCGATACGAGTTCCGATTCCGCGCGCAGCCAGTAGTTTACGTCCTGGCCATGGACTCGGCCTTCCTGCTCCCACAGCAGGTATGCTCGCGTGCGAATCGCTTCTTCCAGATTTCCGTTGGTCAGGTGTTCGTACTGCGACGCGTCCGAAACGGAATCCGTCTTCCTGGTCTTCTTGGTTTCCGAAGAGGTACTGCGAGGCCGTTTTACCGTTGCCATCCTAACAACTCCTACATTTATTAGATTTGCCGGTATGGGGGAATAAGTGCGGGGTACAGCCCCGGCAGAATCCCATTCCGTCTCTTCAACTATAAACTGTCTAGCCGTGGATTGGTGTTAATAGAAGGAAAAAAATCAGATTGGAGGAATAAGAAATGTTTATAGTTCGGGAATGGAAATGGAATAGAGCGAAGCGGCTTTTAGTCAGTGAAAGTCGTGCGAGCTGGTTTGTATGTGATTGAAATTCAGCGGTTTCAGGCGCTCTGCTTTGACTGAGATCACGTTGTCCAAGTTTTGCAGTTTTCCCTCCACCAGCAGGAATTTTTCCGTCATCAGGATTAGACGGTACTTGTCGAATAAATCGGGCGTGACGATGGCATTGGAAATGCCCGTCTCATCTTCCAGGCTGAGGAAGACGAATCCGTGTGCGGTGCCCGGACGCTGGCGAGTGATCACGCAGCCTGCCGTGCGGACGAATTTTCCATTTGGCAACTTGAGCAACTCAGCGGCGGGTGTGATTCCGCGGCGCGACATTTCCTCCCGTCGGAAGGCCATTGGATGCGGGCCTACTGTGAGTCCGGTACCGCGGAAATCTGCAACCAGGCGCTCCTCGTGAGTCATGCATGCGAGCGGAGATGGGCCATCGAATTCCTGGATACCTTCCAGTAGCGGTCCGCAGGGACGAGCGGCGCGCTCGACCTGCCAGAGAGCGTCGCGGCGGTGGAAGGCTGTCGAGGCTTTGCCTCGACCTGAACGGGCGGGGACGCCCGTTCCCACACGTTCTTCATCATGGACGCCTGTTCCCACACAAGATGCCACGCTATTTAGGGCGCCGATGCTGGCCAGCATCACCAGTTCGTTTTTGCGCAGTTCGGGAACGCGCAGAGCAAGATCGTCGATGGACATGAAGCGGCGGCGGTTTCGCTCGCGCACGATCGCCTGTCCCGCTTCTTCGCGCAGGCCGCGAATATATCGCAATCCGAGGCGAACCGCGAAACGATCGCTGGTGGCACCGGAGGTTTTGGTTTCGACGCGACCCGCGGTCGAGGGCGCCCGCGCCATACGGCTGCTGGCCGATGCTGTATCACCCAATGGCTCCAGCGTGCATGACCAATCTGATTTCAGCACATCAATAGGCCTGACCTTCAGTCCGTGCCGTTGCGCATCTTTGACGAGCGTAGCGGGATGATAGAAACCCATAGGCTGGTTATTGAGGATGGCTGCCAGAAATGCCGGCAGGTAGTGATATTTGAGATAGGCGCTGGCATAAGCGATCAGCGCGAAGCTGGCAGCGTGCGATTCAGGGAATCCGTAGAGCGCAAAGGAGACAATCGATTGAATGATCAACTCCTGCGCCTGCTGCGGGATTCCGTTGCGTTCCATACCGCGGCGCAGCTTGGTTTCGATCTCACGCATACGCGCTTCTGACCGCTTGAAGCCCATGGCGCGGCGCAACTCTTCGGCTTCGCCGCCGGTGAATCCCGCGGCCACCATCGCCATGCGCAGAAGCTGCTCCTGGAATAGAGGCACTCCCAGAGTGCGCTCGAGGATGGGCTCGAGAGACGGGTGAGGATAGGTGACCGGCTCGCGTCCCTGGCGGCGCTTGATGAAGGGATTCACCATCTCGCCCACGATCGGTCCGGGGCGGATCAGCGCCACCTGCACGACGATGTCGTAGAACTTTGTCGGACGCAGGCGCGGCAGACACGACATCTGCGCTCGGCTCTCAACCTGGAAGAGACCCACGGTATCGGCTTTCTGGAGGGCTTCGTAAACGATGGGATCGTCGGGCGGGAGCTGGCCGAGATCGACTCCTTCTTTATAGTGATCGCGGATGAGCTGGATCGATTCTTCCAGCACCGCCATCATTCCCAATCCGAGCAGATCGACCTTGATGATGCCCATGTCGGCGCAATCTTCTTTATCCCACTGCACGACGACGCGGCCGGGCATGGTGGCGGGCTCGAGTGGAACCACCGAATCGAGTTGGCCCTGGCAGATCACCATGCCTCCGGAGTGCTGACCGAGATGGCGGGGCAAATCCTGCACCGCCAGGCAGAGATCGAGAAACTTCGCCATGCGCGGATGGCGCAGATCGAAGCCGGATTGGTCGAATCGATATTCCAGAGTTTCCTTGGGATCGCGATACTCCCAGGTGCCGACCATGGCGGAAAGTCGGTCCAGAGTTTCGGTGTCGAAGGCGAGAGCTTTGCCGATCTCGCGCGCGGCCAGACGCCCGCGATAAGTGATGACGTTGGCCGTCATGGCGGCGCCCAGCTTCCCATAACGCTCGTAGACATATTGAATGGAGCGTTCGCGCTGATCGCCGCTGGGCAGATCAATGTCGATGTCCGGCCACTCGCCGCGCTCTTCGGAAAGAAAACGCTCGAACAAGAGATCCATCTTCACCGGATCGACAGCGGTGATTCCGAGCGAGTAGCAGACGGCGCTGTTGGCGGCTGAGCCGCGGCCCTGGGCAAGAATTTTTTGTTCGCGACAGAAGCGGACGATGTCCCAGACAATCAGGAAATAGCCCGCCAGGTCGAGCTTTTCGATCAGCGCCAGTTCGCGCTCGATCTGCCTCCGGGCGCGTGCCTGCATCTCGCGCGGAGCTCGGCCGTAGCGCTCCTCGCAACCTTGCCGCGCGATAGTGCGCAGGAAGGAATTCATGGTTTCGCCTGCGGGCACCGGATATTTCGGGAACTGGTATCCGAGGTCATCGAGTGCGAATTCGAGCCGCGAGGAAAGCTCGACAGTGGTTTGGATGGCCTGGGGCAAGTCGGCGAAAAGGGCGGACATTTGCGCCGACGATTTCAGGTGGCGCTCGGAGTTCAGAGCCAGCCGCCGGCCGGCTTCGTCGATGGTGGTGTGTTCGCGAACGCAAGTGAGCAGGTCAAGGAGTTCGCGTTCCTTGCGTGCTGCATACGCGACGCCGTTGGTGGCAACGAGAGGGAGATGAAGGTCCTCGGCGATGCGCATGGCCGCCTGATTGCGCGCCTCTTCGTCGCGATCGAAGTGGCGTTGCAGTTCGACGTAAACGTTCTTCGAGCCGAAGATTTCAATAAGAGAACTCACAGCTTGGCGGGCTTCTGCGATGCCGCCACGATGCAAAGCTTCGGCAAGCGGACCGTTTTCGTCGCCGGTGAGGCAGATCAAACCGTTGGAGAATTCGGAAAAATCATCGGGATGGGCAGCAATCAGCGAGGGATCGCAGTTCTTGGGCCCACGCATTTTCATGCGAGTGATGAGGCGGCAGAGATTCTGATATCCGGTGCGGCTTTCGACTAATAGTGGAAGACGGAAACTACCCCACTCTCCGCCCAAAGCGGCGGAAGGGTGGGGCACCCCCGAGATTTTGGTGGCGACTGCAGACTGCGTGGTGATTTCGGCGCCGATGTGGGCACGCAGTCCTGCTTTTTTCGCTGCCAGGTGGAAGCGCGGCGAACCATAAACGCCATCACGGTCGAGAAGGGCCATCGCCGGCATGCCGAGAGCGGCGCAGACATGTATCAGTTCCTCGGGAACGCTGGCGCCTTCGAGGAAGCTGAAAGCAGAACGGGAGTGAAGCTCAATGTACATAGAATGCTATGTCTGATTGCATCAAGTCCCCTCAGGGGCTAAAGCCCGGATCCTTTGCAGCTCTTCATGCAGGCCTAAAGGCCTGCTCCACCTATTAGTCATATTCGCCTTCCACGAACCAATGGCCGCTCAACAGGTCGCGGTAAATGCGGTACAACGCAATGTCGTGCACCCGCGCGAGCTGGCTCGAGTGCTGTTGCGAGCTGGCTACGGCGATATCCCACTCTTCCCGCTCCCAGCGATCGTGGTTCCACCATTCGCCGGAGTTGTACCAGGGGCCGGCGCACCAGGCCAGCGGGCCGGAGAGTAATGGCACCATCTTTGAATTCGCGGGCAGGATCGAAATCCGCATTGGCTTGCCGCCGTTTTGCTCGACGCTTGCCGGAATCGGCGGGCGGAACAGCCGCATGGCAACTAAAGGATGCTCAGAAGTATTTGTCTGGACGCACTTCTCAAAATCGGGGGCGGGAGGGGCGAAGCGCTGCATGACGAAGGCATCGCGACGATGCGTGTCGAGCACCTCGGGAGATCCGACGTTCTCCATGTCTCCAGAAATTCTTCCCAGACGCGCCAGCGTCAGTTCCAGCTTTTCCGGTGGTGGCGTCAGCGGGAGAAAGAGACCTTGCTGCGCGGTGCGCGGCTTGGTTGGCTCGGCCGTCAGCCAGATTTTCAATACCGGAGCCTGCGGCGGGTGCGACTTCAATTCCAGTTGCAGCAGTTTCAGAAAGACTTTGGCATCGAGCATGGGCACAGGCAGACGGAGCAGGCAGTGGTGGAATTTTGGGGGATGAAGAGAAGCTTCCTTGTTGCTGTGCTCATCTGGGTGCACGTTAGTGTGCCGTCCCTGTCGGGACTCGGACTCTAATGCGCCGGGATCCCGGCACTCACGTGCCGGACTATGCTGTGATGCGGAGCTCCGTTCCGCCTGAACGGACGGGGACGTCTGTTCCCACGTGACTATCGCCGGTGAGGGTTCTTCGATTGGCAGGCCTTCGCGATCTATTGTCACATCCGGATCGAGTTCCAGGCGGAGCGATAGCTGGTGCGTAGACAGCGCGCGTGCGCTCAGGCGGGCACAGAGCTGTTCCGTCATACGGCTGAGAACGAAAGCCAGCGGCTCCAGCAGATCGATGGGATATTCCAGATCGCAAAATTCTTCGAAATGCAGCGGAAGTTCTGCCGGAACCAACGGCCGTGAAGTAGTGCCACGTGCCAAGCGTTGCAGGTGCAAACCGCGTTCTCCCAGTCGCTCGACAAGAGCGATTTCAGGCAGGATGGCCAGCGCGCGAAAATTGCGCACGCCCCAGCGATCGAAGGTGTCCAGCAATTCCTGGGAGGTTTTCTCCTCCGTCCGATCTTTATTTGTCCGTGCGTGAGTACCCTTTACGGGCTTGACGTCTCCGGGCTCCACGCCCGGGTTCGGCAGCACGGGATTGTTTGGCATCAGCAGGATTTCAATCGGCAATGCGCCCAGACGCTCGCCCTCTTCGCCTGCAGCGATCAGAGTGATGCCGGAAAATCCGCGAGCCGCATGCATAGCGGCGTCGGGATTGGAGGCCACACCCACGTTCACCTCGAGCCCTGCATTCGAGCAGCTCTGGGCCGCATCGCGGGCGATCTTAGCCGGTGGTCCGAAGAGAGATTCGAGGCCGGCGAGATCGGCGATTACTGTGTCTGACGCGGTGGCTTCCACGCGCGGCGAGAAAGCACAGGCGCAATCGAGCAGCGCAGCATGTGCTGATGACTCTTGTTGTAATGACCGGCGACGAACCTGATAGCAGGTTTCCGGAGTCTGGGAGGCCCAGTGCAATTTTGTTGCGGAGAGTTCGGGAATTTTTCCAAGAGTGAGAGCCAGCAGGTCTTCGGCCTGCGACTCCGTCATTCCGATTTCGACTCCCGCCTCGCGCGCTTTCTCGTTGAGTGCGATCACGCGGACCAGCGGCGGGGTGCCTTCGGTGATGGCCAGCGGCTGCGTGCGCAAATCGGGTTCGGTGCGCGTCACCGCGGCGACGGGGAAATCCGGGATGTAGAAGCAGGCGAACATGGTGATCGATTGTTAACCTGTCGAGGCTGCGCCTCGACCTCCCACCCTAGCCCAAAGAAGGCTAGGATGGGGCACCCTCAAGCAGTAACTGCAGATTCCTCACCTGCACGGCGGTCTCGTGATGACAAATAAACGCAAGGTCTTTCGACTCGGATCGGGACTGGTATGCCCGATCCTCGCTCAAGATGACAAATGCAACAAATAGCTAGCCGGCGATGGTCCATGGTGTCCTGGATTCAAATTCCGTGCGCACGGAGCGCACCGGTTTGCGTTGAAAGCTGAGATCGGGTGCGCGCAAGACTTCCGCTTTGATTTCCAAGCCGCGCAGCAGAGTTCCATGCGAGGGTGGTTCGCTGGGATTCAATTGTCCTGAATGCGCAGTTTCTGAGGACTGCTCGGGCTGCGTGCTAGCAGCCGAATGCCGCGCCGCGAGATGCAACACCAGTGAAGCACAAGTTTTGGCGCAGGATTCCCGTTCGATGGCCAGCAGGATGGTGGGTGTCTTCTCCACCGCGCGGCGGAAACGGAACCACGAGGTCAGCGGAATGCGGCGCGCCATTTCCGCGGGAACGCTGCCCAGATCCATAACAATCAGGCCGAATCCGCCGCTTTGTAATAACAGATCGGTGGCTTTCAATGCCTGGTCGAGGGCGCGGAATTCGGGCTTGGTGTGCAGCCGAGAACGATTGCGGGTAAGTATTTTCTCCGAGTGTGATTCAGAACCCGCTGAAACACGCGGACAAGAGTGTCCGCGCCACACATGGCTCCGGCAACGTACCCAAAGCAGGCGCGGCAGATCCAATCCTGCTGTCTGGGCGGAGGCAGGATCAAAATTGTCGCTCACATCGACCACGGCGCAGACTTCCTGCCGCTGGGTCATTGCGGCCAGCAAGGAAAGCAGGAGGGAGGTGCGGCCGCTGGAGGCGTGGCCAATA
This sequence comes from Terriglobales bacterium, assembly GCA_035624455.1. Classification (NCBI taxonomy): domain Bacteria; kingdom Pseudomonadati; phylum Acidobacteriota; class Terriglobia; order Terriglobales; species Terriglobales bacterium. Next base: position 11,123 of record DASPRM010000091.1, on the reverse strand, counting down.
ATTTCCGTTAGAGCGCCGCGAGGAATACCGCCTGTGAGGCGGTCGAGCGCGGAGATCCCGAAAGGAACCAGCACCGGCTGAGGGCGGATTTCCATTCGGGAGGCCGGAGTTACGCCGGGGGTGGCCAGCGGATTCGCCGATTCAAAATCGACGGGCTGAGGGCGGCGAGCCGGCTTCTTTGTTATTACAGTGGCAGGCTCGATATCTTCCTGGAGCTGGCAGTATTCGTCAGGAACATATTCGGAAATGGAGACGGCGATGCCCGCGCTCATAGGCAAACCTCGGAAGGGCGAATCGGTTGGAGAGGAAAGGAAGCAGCCGACGCACAGGGCTGGTAAGCGACGGCTACCTATCTTTCGCTTTTTATTCGCCTACAGGAATGAGATTCTGATACGCCAGGGAGGGGTTGTCAAGGGGTGGAAAACAAGCAATCGGCATTCAGTAATCAGCAATCAGTAAAGACTCGAAACTGCAGAAATCCATTGCAGGCCCCTGGCGGGCTGCGCTCGCACGCAATGAAAGAGCTCCATTTTGTAAACTCAATGGCCCGCCCGATAGATAATCCTTCCCGCCCGCATTGTGTACTCGACTGCAGCCAGCGCTTGGATATCGGCAGATGGATCGCCCCTGAAAACGACCAGATCTGCCTGGAACTCCGGGGCCACTCGTCCCAGGCGTTTTGAATCTCCGAAGCGCTCGGTAGGTGCAGTGGTCAGGGATGCAAGAATCTGGCGAAAGCTCATTCCTGCCTGAGACATCAATACGTACTCCTCGCTGGGATCGTAGCCGACGGCACCGAGATCGGTGCCGAAAAGCACTGTCCCGCCCGAGGAAGCCCAGGCCCGCAACTGGCCCACCGCGGTATTGACCAATTGCTCCTGCGTCGATAAGCGATCATGGCGCGCGAAGTATTTCCACAGCGTAAGTGTGGGAGTGAGAGCAACTCGGTGTTCCTTCATCGCCGACAGAACGGTTTCGTCCCATGGGCCGGAGCGGGGAGTGGTGTGCCCGATGACGTCCACTCCAGTGCGCACCGCGGTAACAATATCCGCGCCGCTGTTGGGATGAACAAAGGCGGGCTTGCCGGCAAGATGGGCTTCGTTTACGGCGGCCGCAATTGCGCTCTCGGGAAACGGCGGGTTAGGTGGTGGAGGCGGCTGCAGGTGCACCTTGATTCCGTCCACACCTTCATTGAGAAGCTTTCTCGCCGCTCCCCCAGCCTGAGCTGCGTCGGTGATCTCAGGAGCGGGAAAGGTCATGTAACCGAGAATCCGGATGATTGTGTCTGAGGGAACCGCGTGCGGCGCAACCAGGGCTTCTCCGGTGGAGCGAATTCGCGGGCCCGGCACTTCGCCTGACTCGATGCGGTTGCGGACGCGGCGCGTGTTCTCCCACATCGACCCCAGGTCGAACACGCTGGTGAACCCATAACGCGTGAGCATGTCTTCGAGTTGGCGTTTGAGCTCGGGCGCAGGAATTTCCGCCACATTCGCCCACTTTCTTTCGAAGAAGTGCACGTGACTGTTCCAGAACCCTGCCGTAACCGTGAGCCCTGAGCAATCGATTACTCGAGCATCTTTGGGGATCGGCATCGCCGCTTTACTGCCCACCGCGGCAATCTTCTCTCCCTGGATGAGCACTACACCGTCGCGTATGGGCTCTTCTGTGGGACTGGCGTAGATGGTCCCTCCGACCAGGGCCAGGGATTCGTTCGCAGTGTCTTGAGGCGGAAGGATGGAGAGAAGGAGCATGATGGCAGCAATGCCGAGCATGGTGAGCCTCTTTAATATATGGCATGAGGCTTTGGGAAGTTTATGTCGAGGCTGCGCTCGAGTCTGGAGGGATAGGACGCGTGATCCCACCCTCCGCCAAGAGCGGGCGGGAGGGTGGGCCTACCCGACGTTCCTATGTGAGTTAATTCTCTCCGTGCGCCAATCACGCCTGGAAGTGACCCTAATCACAGCGTCGATTGACGTGGTCGACCAATCATCCGAAGGTCGCCGCAGGTCGATTCGCGCGGCCCTGGGTCCTGGCACACATCTGTCGAGGTCGCGCCTCGACCTGAACGGACGGGGGACGTCCGTTTCCACGTGCTGATTATCATCCATGGTGGCACTTGTCGGCGGCGATCAGCAATTACTACAATGCGCCGCGCTTATCACGCGGGCTGATTGAGGAGGCGCAGTCATGAACCGCACCATTCGTGGATGCCTTGGGCTGGCACTCGGGAGCATTCTCCTCTTCGCCGGATGCAAGGGCGGAGGCCGGACGGAATCTGGAAACACGATCCGCATCGGCGTGATCACTTCATTGACAGGCAGCAATGCGGCTTTTGGTCAGGCGCACAAAAATGGCTACACGATCGCATTGAAGGAGATCAACGACAAAGGCGGGATATTGGGCAAGCAGGTGGAACTGGATTACTACGACGATCAGAGTAAGCCCGACCAGGCGGTGCAAGGCGTGTCCAAGGTGGTGGACCAGGACCACGTGCCCGTGATCCTGGGCGCTTACTCGAGTGAGAGCACGCGCGCCATTCTGCCTGTGGTCACGCAGAAGAATGTGCCGCTGATCATTCCTACGGCCGTAGCGGACAACGTAATGGAAACGGGCTCGCCGTGGATCTTCCGCATCTGTGCCGGATCGGGTTCGTTTGCCCGCTCGACGCTGGATTTCCTGCAGAAGAACGGCGCGCCCAAGACGCTGGCCATTGTTTATGAGAACACGAATTTCGGGCAGTCCAATGACAAGTCGATGAAGTCAACAGTGGAAAAGGCGGACTGGATCAAGCTGCTGGATGAAGAGGCGTATCAGGCAAGCTCGCCCGATTACAAGTCACTGCTACAGCGCGTGAAGGCGAAACAACCGGACGTCATCTACTTTGCGTCCTATTTGCTCGATGCCAGCACGCTGATGCGCCAGGCGGAGCAGGTGAGCCTGAACCCGAAGTACTACACGTCGGCGGGAACGGGATTTGCTGCGGCGGAGTTCCCCACGCAGGACAAAGGCGCAGGCAAATACGCCGAGTACACATATTCGGTGTCGCAGTGGCTGCCCTCGGCGAAGTGGAAGGGCTCGGCGGAGTTTGATCAGAAATACGTGCAGCTTGTGGGCTCGCATCCGGCGTATCACGGCATGGAAGCTTATGCGGCGTTGCTGACGGCGGCGGCGGCAATCGATGCGGCGAAATCGGCGCAGCCACAGGCGATTCGCGATGCGCTGAAGAACTTGAACCTGTCGGACACGCCTTTTGGTCCAGTGAAATTCGATGCCAAGGGACAGAACGCGCACCCGGTGCTGGTGACACAGGTTCAGGGTGGGCAGTACAAAGTGGTGTGGCCGCCGGATGCAGCAGAGACCAAACCCATCATTCCCACGCCGGAGTGGTCGAAGCGGTAGGGGGACGGCGGCGACCCGAGGTTTAGTTGTAATTCAGCGGAGAAACAACAGGTCCTTCTCGGACGGGGATGGTTATTCCCTGTCCTCGCTCAGGATAACAATAGAAAGTTTCTGGACGCCGGTGGAGACGAGCCGTGAACTTCTTCGCATTGCTGCAGGCCATTCTCAACGGCATTCTGACAGGTGCGCTGTATGGCCTGATCGCCATGGGCATGGCGCTGATCTTCGGAGTGATGCGCATCGTCAACTTTACACACGGCGCCTTCCTCATGCTGGGCATGTACGTGACGTATGTACTCTTCCAGTCTGCCGGGATGAATCCTTATCTGGGCTTCATCGGCGCTGGTGTGTTCCTGTTTCTTTTTGGCTGGCTGACCTATGCCGGTCTGCTGCGTCCCATCCGTGGCCAGGTAGACTTCATGGTGATCCTGCTCACCATGGGTCTCTCGCTGGTGCTGATTGATGCCGTACAACTCATTTTTGGCGCTGACTATCACCAAATCAACATTGCGCTGCTCAGCAAGAATGTGCGGCTAGGTCCGCAGATCTCGTTGAACGCTCCCTGGCTGGTTTCGTTTGCGCTGGCATTGCTTTTGGCCTTCGCACTTTATTTCTTCGTGATGCACACCATGTTCGGGCGGGCAGCGCGGGCGATTGCACAGAATCGCTATTCGGCGCCACTGATGGGCATCAATGTCAATCGTGTGCAGGGCGTGACGTTTGGAATTGGCGCCGCGGCCGCCGGCATTGCCGGCGGGCTGCTGCTGCCGGTGTTCTATCTGTTTCCAGAAGTTGGCAATCAGTTCCGCTTGAAGTCATTTGTCATGGTCGTGCTTGGGGGCATGGGATCGATCCAGGGCGCGGCGCTCGCAGGATTAGTGCTCGGAGTGGTGGAGAGCCTGACCAGCCTCTACTGGGGCAACGAGTGGGCCCTGGCGGTGGATTTTGTGATTTTCATCCTGGTGCTTTCACTGAAGCCGAACGGAATTTTCGGGAGCCAGCGAGTATGAAGCGCTGGCAGATCCTGATCGCGATTGGCATCTTTGTGGTGGCGCTGTTCCTTCCCTTGATCATCCGCACCGATTACGCGATGCAGGTGTTGTTTCGCGTTTTTCTTTTTGCTGCGCTTGGATTGGCATGGAACATCGTAGGAGGCTACACCGGTCAACTGTCGCTCGGACACGCCGCCTACTTCGGCGTGGGAGCCTATGGCCTGGCCCTGTTCGCTAAGCTGGGCGTAACTCCCTGGCTGGCATTGGTAATCGCGGTCGTGTTGGCGCTCATTTCGGCGGCGGTGATTGGCAGCGTCTCCTTTCGTCTGCGCGGGCCTTACTTCGCGCTGTGTACCATCGCCTTTGCGGAAGTCGTGCGCCTGGTGGTCAAGAATCTTCCCAACGTGACCGGCGGAGACGTGGGCGTACAGGTGCCGCTGTTGTTCACCACCTCTACCATCCGGTCTTTTTATTATGCAGCGGTGGCGCTGACGATGATCGCCTTCGGCATCATCATCTGGACGGAGCGGTCGCGCTTCGGATACTACCTGATGGCGATCCGGGAAGACGAGGATACGGCTTTATCGGTGGGAATCAATACTCCACGCTACAAGCTCCTGGCGCTGCTGATCAGTGCCGCGATTACAGCGGTTGGAGGCGCACTGTACGCCAGCCTGTTTTTATACATCGTGCCTGACCAGGTCATCGCCATGGAGATCTCGACCGAGATCGCGATCGTGGCCATGCTGGGTGGGGCGGGAACGGCGCTGGGGCCAATCATAGGATCGGGAATCCTCGAGACCGCGGCTGAACTGTTCAAGAACATCTTTCAGGAAGCACATCTGCTGATTTACGGAGCGCTGGTGATCCTGGTGGTGTTGTTCCTGCCGGAGGGAATCGTGGGAACGCTTACACGTAAGTTGCACTTGTTCGAGAGAGCTCCAACGGTACCGTTGACCGCGAGCCCGTTGCCTGGCGCCAAGGAGGAAGCGGAGAGAGTGCCGGCGGAGTAGGAATTCGAAATGGCGTTGCTGGAAATCACGAACGTTTCGAAACGGTTTGGCGGATTGCTGGCCGTGAACAACGTTTCCTTCTCGATCGGCGAGGCTGAAACGGCATTCATCGTCGGGCCCAACGGGGCAGGCAAGACCACGCTTTTCAACCTGATCACCGGAGTCATTCATCCTGACAGCGGTTCCATCCGTTTCCAAGGGCAGGAGATCTCGCGCCTCACGCCGGATCGTGCGGCGAGGCTGGGGATTGGGCGTACGTTCCAGATCGTGAAGCCCCTGCGCAACTTGACGGTGCTGGAGAATGTGATGCTGGGCGCGTTTCAGCACACCTCCTCCCTGGCGAGGGCCGCCGAGGAATCAAAGAACGTGCTGCAGTTTTTGGGCATGGATCACGTCATGTTTCTGCCCGCCCTCGGCATGCCGCTACCCATGCTGAAGCGCCTGGAGATCGCACGGGCACTGGCTACGCGACCCAAACTCATCCTGCTGGACGAAGTCGTGGCCGGATTGCCCACAGCTGAGGCGCTCCGCCTGGCCGCGCTGCTGAAACGGCTGCCGGAGTGGGGAGTGTCGTCCATCGGCGGCGTCGAACATGTCATGCAGGTCGTGATGCGGGCTGCCGACCGCGTGGTGGTGCTCGACCATGGCACGCTGATCGCCGAAGGCAAGCCGCAGGAGGTAGTGCGGCTGCCGCAGGTCATCGAAGCCTACCTGGGACCGAAGTACAAGGAGCTGGGCCTGTGAGCCAGCCACTGCTCGAACTCGACGATGTGTGGGCGTTCTATGGCGATTTTCAGGCGCTGTTCAATATCAGCTTCAAAGTCTATCCCGCGCAGATCGTCACGCTGATTGGCGCTAACGGTGCAGGCAAGACGACTACTTTGCGCGTGATCTCTGGCTTGGTGCGGCTGAAGCATGGTGAGCTGAAGTTCGAAGGCCATTCACTCGCCCGAATTCCTCCTCATGAGATCGTGGAGCTCGGAATCAGCCACGTTCCCGAGGGGCGGCAGCTGTTTCCCTACATGAGTGTGGAGGAGAATCTGATTCTCGGGGGTTATGTTGGACGGGTGCGGCCGAAAATCAAGGATCTTCTGGAAGAGCAATTCAGTCTGTTTCCCCGGCTCAAGGAGCGACGCAACCAGCTGGCGGGAACGCTCTCCGGCGGCGAACAGCAGATGGTGGCGATCGCGCGCGGTTTGATGTCGAAACCCAAGCTGCTCCTGCTCGACGAGCCTTCACTGGGGCTGGCGCCCAAGATTGTGGAGGAAGTTTTCGAAAAGATTCGCGAGGTCGGGCAGAGTGGTGTGACGGTTTTGATTGTTGAGCAGAATGTGGTCGATGGCCTGAGTGTGTCCGATGTCGGCTACGTGGTTGAGAACGGGGCCATCACCATGAGTGGAACCTCGAAAGAGCTGCTGGGTAATGAGAAGGTCAGGGAGGCGTATTTGGGGTTGTAGCCTGGGGGCCGGCAGTCAACACTCAGCAGTCAGCACTCAGCAATTCAGTACTCAGCAATTCAGTACTCAGCAAGCTCCCTCCGCAAGTTCAGCGTGATTTTGAAAGGATCGGTGGCTCGAGACGAAAAGCCCCACCCTAGCCAAAAGCGGGCTGGAGTGGGGCACCTTTAGGTTTCTTCTTCGAGCCCAGGTTAACGCCGAACTGCACGGCGCGAACCTGGGGCACCAGGCTACCTTGGTCCGCCGACTGCTAGAAGGTAAAGATGGTCGCGAACTCGGAGCGGACGTCGTTGGCCTCACGCGTCGGGAAGCCCTTCCACACCGTGCCGGTAAACAAGCCGGTGGTGGCGTTGGGGATCGAGCGCGTGCGATACAGCGCTTCTTCAAAAGCAAACGTCACCCAGGTGTTCATCTTGTACTGAACATTGCCGAAGGTCCAATCACTCTTCTGACGGGCGCCGGCGGGAGCGGCTTTGCGGACATCGCGAGCCACTGCCTGGTCGATGCCGTAGTGCAGGTTCATGGTCCATCCCGCCATACGGCTCGAGGGATTGACGTTGAACCAGCGCGACAGCGGCAGCCCTACTTCGGCGAAGCCGCCGGCGGTGCGAATCGGTTCCTGTTCAGCCACGGTGGGAGTGCCCAGGTGATTGCCAAACACCACCGCTGCCGAACCGTCAATCGAAGGTACGGTCACGGTGTTGGTTAGAGCCTGAGCGGCGGTGTTGTTGTAGAACGAAAACAGCTGATTGGCGAAGTAGTAGCGCAGGTCAGCGCCACGGTAATAGCTGGCAAGGAAGGTGGCCCAACGCGTAGGCAACTGCGCTTGCGTGGAAATGCCGTAGCGGTCGCTGCTTGCCTGGACGCCCCTGGGGAAGGCAGCCTGGAAGAAGTTAGCAGGCAGAGGCGCCGCGGCAGTGGGCACATTAGCTTTTAGGACCGTGGCGACGCGCTCGCCCTGAACTCCGCTGACGATCAGCTGAGCGGGCGCTACACCCGGAGCCTTATCCAATTGGAACTGGAGAACGGCACGAGCCTCGACTTCCGGGCGGGCAGAGTCGGCGCCCTGGCGTTCGCCGTATCCCAACTGCTCTGCCAATCCCGAGCCGGTGTTGGCGGTCAGTGGGACGGTCACGGTACCGCACGGCGGTGTCGCGCAGCCGGTAACGGTGACCACATTGTTTGCCAGACCCGTTCCCGATCCAGGAATCTGGAAGTTGCTAGCCGAAGGCACGTTGCCAAACGCCGGCAGGACCACGGCAAACTCGGTCAGCCATTTCGAATTGCGGCTGCCGCCCAAGTTGCGGATGAAGCCGCCGCGGATTTGTGGATTCCGTTCATACAAGCTGCCGAAGGCGATGCCCACACCGGTGGTTTCCAGCGTGTTGGGCAGGGTGCTGGAGCCGAAGGGCGTCCAATCCTGTCCAAAGACCGCGAAGAGATCGGTCTTATCGGAGGCCGCATAGTCCAGGCGTCCCCACGCCAGCCGCAATTGGAAAGCATTGGAACGAATGGAAGAGATGTTGCGGTTATCCGTGGCACTGAAGTTGCCTTCGAAGTCGGCTTCGATGCGTCCGGTGATGGTTAGCTTGGGCGAGATGTCCACCCACTCGAAGTTCGAGCCAAAGCGGGTGGCGCGGGCCTTGATGTGGAACTCTGGCGACTTATTAGGCCCAGTGTCACCGTTGCCGTTAAATATGAATTGCGGCAGAGGGAAATCGTCGCCGCGCGGCTGCGAGCTGTCATACACCGCACTAGTCTTGAAGAATCCGTAAGGCTTGACGCGCACCGGTCCGATCTTGAGGTCTGGCACCAGGCCCTCACGCTTGGGTGCGTCGACAGGCAAGACGCGGACGGGAGCTATGGCTGAAACCACCGTTGGCCCAGGTGGCTTGGCAGCTTGGCTGTCAGCCTCCATGTTGCTGGTTGGGGCTACGGCTTCGGCTACGAGCACCGGACTCGCGGTAGTGGAGTAACCGCTGGCTGCGACCGGAGCGGCATAGCTGGCCGTGAAAGCGTTGGTGGGATGATTCATGGCTGCAAGATCGGCGTCGGAAAGCAATCCCTTTGATTTCAGGAGCGCCAGCATCTGCGACATCTGCAGATTGGCAGGTGCTGCTTTCAGGTTGGCTACCTCCGCCGAGGTCAGGACACCTTTGGTAACCATGAGGTCGAGCAGAGAATACATCATGGTTGCAGAGGCTACCGGCGGTGGGGCTGGGGTTGGTTCAGGCGCTGCCGCAGGCTCGGGGCTGGCGGCGAATGCGCTGTCATTGGCGGAGGAGTCAGATGGACTGCTTCCACCGCCAAACAAGGGGGCTCCTAACAGCAGAAGCAAGGACAAAAGCACAACTACGTTCTTGAACCTCACGTTTTCTCTCCTCTCAAGAAGTCACGGTGGCTCGCTTACGGGTGTTTCGAGACTAGAAGCGTAGAATTTCTGGCCCGCTGCGAAGAGCAACCGATGCCACCCACGAAAAGGCGGTGGGCCCGCAAGGAAGGAGTATGAGTGGCACGAACGGGGCCTGGGTCAGCCAGAATCATGCAAGCGAAGCCACGAACTCCGTCTCCGAATCGAACGCGGGTGCGCGCATTGTTCTCGTGACGGTAAACGAATGTCAGTGATTGAAATCACCATTCGCTTGTGATCCCACTGTGCCCTCAGACTCATATCCGAACGCTCGCAGGAGCCTGGCAGGGCCGAGCACATCGGGTTACTTCGCGGCGGGAAAGGGTAAGCCATTTTGAGGCAGAATGCACGGAAAAGCTTGCTGAAGGCGGAGAATTAGGAACGAGCGAGGCGCCAGAGTGGAAAAAACCCCACCAAGCAGCGCTTGAGTGGGGCACGCACCCACAGCAGCCAGACGCGATGACTGAGAAATAATGAACTCTAGTAAACCGAGAGCTCAGGAGGTCGCGCATGCGACTGTTTTACGGTGCCCCGGAAGCGTGCGTCGCGGTCTTCCAGTCGTTGATGACCACTGCCTTCCCATCGCGCACGACGGTGGAATAAACCTTGTCCAGCCCCTTGTGGTCCTCGGGACCATAGTTCAGCTTCAGCTTTGGACCGAGGCCGATGTCCTGATTGTGAATGCTTTCTATCCCCTCGATAAACTTGTCGCGCGTCACATTCTGGCCGGCGCGCTTTAAGCCCTCTACGACGACCATGGCATCCAAAAAGCCCTCCAGGCTGACGAAACTGGGCTGATTGTTAGGAAAATATTTTTCCAAGGCCTGACGATAGAGCTGGACGGTGGGCAGATCGATTCGGTCAACCGGAGGCACCACTTGCGTGATGATTGTACCCTCAGCATCTTTTCCGGCTTCCTTGATGAACGCTTCCGTTCCCACGAAAGAAACAGACACGAATATCGGATGCCAGCCCTCGGCATGCGCGCGCTTCACAATTTCGGCCACTGGCGCGTACGGTCCAACCAGAATTACAGCCTCCGGATGTGCCAGGCGCACCCTGGTGAGGCCACTGTCAATGCTCAGAGTGTTGCGCGGAAATGTGCCCAGTGCCACCGGCTTCGAGTGATGCTTGTCCAGCGCCAGTTCTACGCCGTCCAGCACGGCTTTGCCGAAGGCGTCATCCTGATAAATCACGCCCACTTTGTGCACACCGATGTCCCATAGGTTTTCAATCTGCTCGTGGGTTTCGTCGTAGTACGAGGCACGAACGTTGAGAATGTAATGTTTCACCGGCTCGTAGAGAATCTGTGCACCGGTGAACAGGCCGACGACCGGCACCTTGTCGGCTTGAGCCATGGGCACATACTTGGCGGCTGTGGGGGTGCCGACGAAAAATCCGGCGGCGAACACCCCTTCTTTCTCCAGGCGCTTGAAGCACGGCGTGGTTTTCTCCGGGTCGTAACCGTCGTCGAAAGCCAGCAACTGGACTTTGCGTCCGTGCACACCGCCCTGCGCGTTGATGTAGTTCAGGTAGGCTGTTGCACCGACTACGGTCTGAATTCCGAGCTGGCGCGCTGGTCCATCCAGAGCCGAGCAGGAACCCAGCTTGACCTCTTTGTCGCTGACTCCGGGCTGCTCACATTGCGCGATGTGGGTTGCGAGGACGAACACTGTACCCAGAATCAGCGCACGGATCAGGCCTGCGGAAAGCGGCTGTTGTGATTGCCTCATGCTTCACTCCTTGGCTGGTAGAAACCGCCCTGTCCGGAACGCCGTGCGCCCAAACCCGGACACCACATGCGCGGTCGCTAAGATTCTCTATGGTCCCCACCCATGCTGGTTGAGATGGG
>DASPRM010000090.1 GCA_035624455.1 Terriglobales bacterium | reverse complement strand
GGTTATCGGCGATGTTGGCGCCGATCAGAAAGATGACGTCAGCTTTCTGCAGATCGTCGTAGGCGCCGGGCGGCCCATCACTGCCAAACGAACGTTTGTAGCCAGAAACGGCACTGGCCATGCACAATGTTGTATTTCCGTCGTAATTCTTCGTTCCGAATCCAAGTTGCACAAGTTTGCCGAGCGTGTAGAACTCTTCCGTGACCAGCTGTCCCGTGCTGATTACGCCAAGCGAGTCGCGGCCATATCGCTCTTGGGTGCTGCGAAATTTCGTGACCAGCGTATCAAGCGCCTCATTCCAGCTGACCGGAGCCAGTTTTCCGTTCTTCCTCAGGAGCGCTGTCCGGGCGCGGTTCGGAGCTTCAAGCGTATAATGCTCCGAGAGTCCCTTGGGGCACAGCTTACCCAGGTTTACGGGATGATTCGGATTTCCGCGAACACTGACCGCGCGCCCATCCTTCACTCCAAGGAACATTCCGCAACCGACCGAGCAGTAGCCGCAGGTGGTTGCGACCCAGCGATCCGGTATTTTTTGCGCCGAAGTGTGACCGTACTCAGGATCGTCAGCGTAAGAATATTTCCCGGAGAGAATGTCCACGCCCAGCTTCCGCAGAAAGTTCATGCCGCCCTGTCCTGCGCCGAAAGGTAAGGAGCCGCGATGTTCTTCGGCACGACGCTGACGTAAAAGAGGTACCGTCCCATAATCTCTCCCCCGAAAGCGACGGCCAAAGCGGCGAATGGTGCGAGACCAGAACTCGACAATGGCAGAGCAATTCCTCCAGCGATCAGGAAAGCGCCTCGTAGCAGAAGCGCTTTCGCCAGAGTGGTCGATAGCAACCGTGCCGACGCCTGCAGCTCAAAGGCATCTGAGGCAATCAGCCACAGGAAGCGCAACGTCTGATTCAGCAATTGCGCCGAGGCAGCGATAACCCCGATCAGAGCGACCAGACGTCCTCGAGTAGCGCCGATGGCTACGGCGAAGAAGGGCCCCAGAAGCGCAGCAGTCAGGAAGAAGTCGGAGACGGTGAACTTCGTGTTCCAGGACGGCCGGGCCGGAACCAGATAAATGAATGCGCTAGCCACAATGCCGGCGGCCCCGAGTACCACGGTTGCACCACCCAATTGCCGGCTTATTGACGAGCCCAGCCAAAGCGAAGCAGCATAGAGCCCCGCCATCGCTGAGAAGCAGCCGAAAAGCAGAACTTCGCGGCTTAGCCACGAGCGCTTCCACATCTTCAAAGCCCGGTACGCATGAATGGGTCGTCCCAGGTGAGCGGTGGAAGAAGCGAGCGCCAATCCACCGAGAGTCAGGGATCCAATAGCAGCCGTGCCCAGCCGCGAGCCTCCTCCCACAAGTTGCAGCAGCCAAATCGAGGCAAACGATCCCACCGAGAGCTGCGTTAAGACAGTCATGAAGACAAGCGGCCAGTGAGGCGCCTCAGGCCGCACGCGCCAGGAATCGGCTGTTCGGATGTCCGGTGGAAGTCTCTCGGGAAGCGTAATTCGCGTGGTCGAGATGCTGTCGTCAGCAGAAGGAAGTCCCGGCGCGTTCGCACCGGAATATTCGCGCTTCCACGCATCGATCTTCACAACCTCGATACGAATCGCGCCCTCTGGACAGGCATTCACACAAGCCGGCTCGCGCCCCCGAGTGAGCCGCCCATAGCACATATCGCACTTGCCAACCACGCCGCGCTCCGGGTTGTATTGCGGCACGCCATACGAGCAATTCCAAGTACAGTACTGGCACCCGATACAGGCCTCAGCGCTGTGCTGCACGATGCCCAGGACCGGATCTTTCGTGTAAGCCTCAACCGGACAGCCAATCAAGCACGACGGCTCCAGGCAGTGATTACAACCCATCGACAAATACAGCCGGTAAGTGTCGGGATACAACCCACCCTCGATCTCTCCCACGCGCCGCCAATTGATGTCCGCCGGATTCCCGTTCTGTTCATTGCATGCAACGATGCAGCACTTGCACCCGATGCACTGCGTCATATCAAAGTGAAACCGATACTGCTCCCCCGGAGACGGCGCGCGGGCAGGGATTCGGGGAACGGCTGCCAGCGGCTCGATTTCATACAAAACCTTTCGCGCCGCAGCCGAAGATTGCCGGCTCAATACGAACCGGATGTCATCATTTCCTGCCAGTTCGATCAGTGGTAAAGACATCTGTTCCCCAGACGGCCGACCCCACGTCAGCCTCACAACCAGCCAAACCGCACCGTGCCTTCTGTCGTAACGCAGCTTCCAAAGCCGACTTCCAGCGCCGCTTTCTGCTTTGTCTGACCCTGAATTGAGGGTTCTGGGATACGACCTGGTATCCGGGGGATTTCCTACGATCGGGAATCGCAGCCAGCCTCAACCTAGAGGAGAGCCTCAAAGTCCAATCCTGAAGAGCAAACCGCGCTCCGATTTTTGGGCAATCTAACCAGAAAGGAATTTGACTGCAAATCAATAAAACCTATGGCCGCCATTATCCAGACTTGATCGCATAATCCCCCGACTTTTCAATCTGCGGCCCCATGCCGCGCGATCGGTATGCGGATTCTCTTATGCCAGCCATCACTTCTTTGCATTGGCCCCCAACCCCTATTCTCGGCAATCTAGAACAACCGTATCAGCTGTAGGGAGGGATGTGAGCACACAACCGTCGCGACTGTCGGGAGAGAAGATCCCGCTTTTCCCGATGTTCGTTAAGCTTGCCAAGCGTCGATGCCTTGTCGTCGGCGCGGGAAAGACAGCAGAAGGGAAGATACCGACGCTGCTGCGATGTGGAGCGCACGTCGTTGTGGTCGCCCCGGCCGCGACTCGGACGATTCAAGCTTGGGCAGCGGAAAACAAAATCGTTTGGGAACAGCGGTGTTTCGAGGTGGGTGACTTGGATGGCGTGTTTCTTACGGTGGTCGCGACACCCGTCAAGACGCTCAACCGATCGGTGTTTGAACAGGCACAGCAGCGCCAGATCCTTTGTAATGTCGTCCGCGACCGCTCGCTTTGTGGCTTCTACTACCCGGCAGTGGTGCGCCGCGGTCCGCTGCAAATCGCGATCTCAACCGCGGGCCACAGTGGGGCGCTGGCGCAGCGATTACGCAAACAGTTGGAATCTCAGTTCGGTCCCGAGTGGGAGAGCTGGCTGCGTTGGCTCGGAGAGGCGCGGTCGTCGCTTTATGATGATCCGCTATCTCCGAAGCGGCGCCGCACAATGCTACATCGGATGGCGAGCCAGAAGAAGCAGGCGGAGTTTTTCCGTCGTTGGGGTTACCCATCGAACCACAATGAACGGTCTTGAAAGTAGTGCCTGCCCTGCGGCTTAAACGTGCCGACCCGCTCGTACACGTGGTGCGCACAAATCACACCGCCGCCTGATACGGGACCTACTGTACCGCGGATGGCTCCACGACCAAAACCGGTTTTGGTGTCCAGATATGCGGCCGCCAAAATGGACTCGCCGACGGTTTCATTGCCTTTTTAACCATCTCGCTGATCGATCATGGGTCTCAGCGCAAGGCCTCAAGTAGACTCTTTGAGACAACGACCAGCGGGATTACAGCGAGAATCACAGGTAACATGGGGATCGCAACATCACACTCCTGACGCGACGGGGACTTCGAAGATCCAGCCTGGATCTGAGAAGGGCTCGCGGAATCGCGTGAGGGTCATCGGCCTGATGGCTGGCAGGCTGGTCATGCTTGCGCAAGTATAGAGCCTGAGAGAGGATCTCCCGTGCTATTGGCCGCTCGGTTTCATAACTCTGGGAGAAGAGCAACTCTCAAGAAGAACTTATATAATCCGCCTCACCATGCCAAATCTAGAAACGCTGTACCAGGTGGCCGATCGGGTCGCCACCATTACCCTCAATCGGCCCGACAAGCTGAACGCCTGGACCGCCGTGATGGAGCGCGAGGTGCGCGCCGCGATGGTGGAAGCGGAGCAGGACGATAACGTGCGTGTCATCGTTTTGACCGGTGCTGGGCGAGGATTCTGCGCGGGCGCCGACATGTCGCTCTTGAGCGCGGTCGCGAAAAAGGGGCTCGACGAAGTGCGGCACGCACAGGCGACGCAAACCGCGAGCAGCATTGGCGGAGATGCACGAGCGGATTTCCAGAAACAATATTCTTATTTTCCGGCGCTGACGAAGCCGGTGATCGCGGCGATTAATGGGCCGGCGGTGGGGCTGGGCTTGGTGATTCCGCTGTATTGCGACTTGCGTTTCGCGTCCGACGCGGCCCGCTTCAGCACGACTTTTGCGCGGCGCGGGTTGATTGCAGAATATGGAATGGCGTGGATGTTGCCGCGGCTGGTCGGGCTCGCCAACGGGCTGGACCTGCTGTTTACCGCGAGAATGATCGATGCTGCCGAAGCATTTCGAATGGGGCTGGTGAATCAGGTCTTTCCGCAGGAGACGTTTGCTGGCCGCGTGCAGGAATTTGCCGCGGACCTGGCGGCAAACAGCAGCCCGCGCTCGCTGAGGGTGATCAAGCGGCAAGTATACGAGGCTATGTTCCAGACGCTGGCGGAATCGTTTGAAACTTCCGAGCGCGAACTGGTGGCAAGCCTCGCGTGCCAAGACTTCAAAGAAGGTGTGGCACACTTCCTCGAAAAACGCGCCCCGGCGTTTACCGGCAGATAGAACGTCCGTGCTCTAAGCTCGAGAGATTTTTCAGTTCTGAACAAGAATCTGTAACACCTCACGTTTTTCGCGACTTTTTGGAGTTCGTCAAATTGGACCGCCGAAG
>DASPRM010000089.1 GCA_035624455.1 Terriglobales bacterium | reverse complement strand
GGGGGCCTTGCTTATGCGGCTTTTGGCACCTCACGACAGTTGGCCATCGGGCCAACCTCCGCCATTTCAATCCTGATCGGCGCGGCTTTGGGAGGCCTTGCGGCTGGCGATGCGATGCGCCAAACCCACTTGGCCATGACGTCGCCGTCTTGGCAGGGTTCATTGGCATCCTCGCCTGGGTGCTGCGTTTGGGCAACATCGTAAACTTCGTCTCCGAGACCATCCTAAGCGGGTTCAAGGTCGGCGCTGGATTAGTCATCGCCTCGACCCAGTTGCCTAAGCTATTTGGCGTAAGCAGCATTGGCGACAATTTTTTCAGTCGTGTCGTCGATCTGGTCCGACACCTTGGGGACACTAATCTGCCGACGCTGGGAGTTGGAATGGGAGCCATCGCACTTCTCGTCGTGGGTGAGCGAGTGCTCCCGCGCCGCCCTATCGCGTTGTTCGTGGTCACGATTGCAATCCTGGTGATGTCGTTCTCTCCGTTGGCCCGCTATGGTGTGAAGACGGTCGGGACGATTCCCCAAGGCCTACCTCTCTTGGGATGGCCCGTCATGCATTGGAGCGAAGTGGACAACCTGCTCGTGCCTGCGCTGGCCTGTTTTCTGTTGTCCTACGTCGAAAGCATTTCCGTGGTCCGCACCTTTGGGCTCAAGCATGGCTATCGGGTCAGTGCTGATCAGGAATTGCTGGCACTGGGGGTCGCCAACCTTGCAGCTGGTGTCGGCCAAGGGTATCCGCTGGCAGGAGGCATGTCACAATCGGCTGTGAACGAAAAGGCTGGCGCGCAAACACCGCTGGCGCTGGTTTTTGCTTCGGTTGCTATCGGGGCGGTTCTATTGTTTCTGACGGGACTGATGAGCAACCTGCCCCAACCGGTGCTGGCTGCAGTGGTTCTAATTGCGGTAGGTGGACTGATCAGACCTCGCGAACTGCGACATCTACACCAAGTCAGCAAGTTGGAGTTTCGCGTGGCCATGCTGGCCACAGTGGGAGTGTTGTTGTTCGGTATCCTGAAGGGCGTATTGCTGGCCGCCATATTCTCCCTCCTCATGCTGCTAAGAGCCGCCTCTCACCCAAGAATCGCCCTGCTCGGACGCCTGGCCGGAACTGATCGCTTTGTTGATTCGTCGCGCTATCCGGAGAGTGAGGTGACGCCGAACGTCCTAGTGTTGCGCGTGGAGTCGGGGCTCTTTTATTTCAACGCTCAGGCCGTCAAGAGCGAAATCCTGCGACGTATGCATGAGCTCGATTCAGTTAAGCTCGTCGTGATTGACCTCTCCACTTCGCCGAACATCGATTTGGCAGGAGTGCGCATGCTAGGTGAACTGGGGGAACAACTGACCCAGGCCGGAGTCCCACTGAAGCTTGCTGAGGTTCACGGAGCTGTACGCGATTTGTCACAGGCTGAAGGATTAGATACGCGGTTTCAGGGTATCGACCAGAGGTGGAGTGTAGCGGCGCTGATCGAACAGTGGAAAGGGGCATAATTTTCGAATGATTGTGTACTTCATGCGCCACGCAAGGGCGGTGCAGCACAAGTCCAATTCCGGCCGAGACGAGAAGCGACCTTTGGACGATGAGGGCATCGAGCGGTCTACGCAGGTGGGTCGCGCTCTGGCGGGCATGGATGTCAACGTGGACGCGGTCATCTCAAGTCCGCTCAAACGCGCCACCCAAACGGCTTGCCTGGTCGCCAACGAGATCGGGTTTGAAGGACGGTTGCAGCGCTCGCCGGCGCTGCTCCCTGGCGCAGAGATGAAAGCCTTTCGGGATCTCCTCAACCGGAATGCCAACCTGGAGGCTCTTCTTGTCGTAGGACACAATCCCAATCTCAGCAAGTTTCTGAGCCTGCTGATCAGCGAAGGCGCCAGCGAAAGTTCGGTGGACTTAAAGAAATGCGCGGTTGCGCGAGCGGATATCTTTGACGGGGTGGGCGTCCTCAAGTGGGTCCTGACCCCAACGATGGTCGACACCCTCTTTGCAGCTAAGACTAAGGACTCCCCGCAAAGCAAACAGCTGGAATAACTACCTTCGGCCACACACAACATTGGCGTCGGCCACACGAATCCTGCTATGGGCCCACCACAGATCGAATCCGCGGCGTTTCACCAGGCCCAGCTGCAAAGCGAGCGCCTCCGCATCCTTGGCGTGCTGAGCTTTGCCGCCGTTCTAGCAGTCGTCACGGTCTTGCGTGTCTTCGTGATTCGTACGGCTTCGGTGGGCACACCCTGGGTGTGGAACGTGGTACTGGCATGCACGATAGCGGTCTACGAATTGTGCATTCTGCGCAGGGTCGACCTCGCCCTGAAAGGGGGGCAGAGCGTTCCCTCTCGGTATTGGGTCATCAGCACTCTCCTGGAAACTTCAATCCCGGCATTCGCAATCGCCTTTCTGGCAAGCCCACAGATTCAAGACGTCTATCGACCCCTAGCCACTCCGGCTGTGCTTGCTTTCTTCATATTCATCATCCTTTCCACGCTCCGGTTGGACTTGTGGATCTGCTGGTTGTCGGGAGTGGTCGCAACCCTTGCCTATGTTGCGGCAGCTTTGTATCTGGGCTGGCGACCTCCTGTTCTGGGGATACCGAGTCCTGTTACGCAAACTTATGTGGGTCTCAATGCCCTCACGCTCCTGTTTGGCGGAGCAATCGCGGGAGCAGTAGCCAGGCAGATCCGTAAGCACGTAGACGCTGCGCTGCGGGAAGCAGAAACCAAACGGAGGCTCGAGGCAATTCAGCACGATTTGCAGGTTGCGCGCTCCATCCAGCAGTCGCTCTTGCCCAAGGAACGGCCCCCAATCACAGGATTCGATATCGCCGGATGGAACGAGCCAGCGGAAGATACGGGTGGCGATTACTTCGACTGGATGACCCTGGACGATGGCAAGTTCGTCGCCACTCTGGGCGATGTTACCGGTCACGGCATTGGCCCCGCGTTGCTCGCGGCAGCCTGTCGTGCCTATTCGCGTGCCAGCTTCAGGGCGGGACACGACCTCTCCACCACGCTTGGGCACATCAATCAGGCCCTGCAACATGATCTCACGCCGGAACGATTTGTCACCTTTGTAGCCGCCGTCTGCGCTCCTGACGGTGCGGAAGCCGAGATCCTGTCCGCCGGCCACGGTCCGCTCCTTGTATACTCGCGATCCTCAGACCGCTTCACGGAGTTGGAGGCGCAGGCGGTGCCTTTTGGCATCCTTCCCTTTTTCAACTCGGACCCGCCGGCACGCCTTCGGTTGAACCCGGGTGACCTGTTATTGCTGATCACCGACGGTTTTTGCGAATGGGAGAATGAACGCGGCGAGGACTTCGGCGTTCAGCGCGCGGAGGAGGTGATTCGCGCCTCCCGGGACCTTTCCTCGGCGGAGATCATCGCAAAACTTTACGATGCTGTCATCACTTTCGCGAATGGAACCAGCCAGAAGGATGACCTGACTGCGGTGCTCATAAAGCGGCTATAGCATGCCGCAGCAACAGAAAGGGGAACGCCGGATGCCCGACACCGCAGCTGCAAACGGTTTAAGAAAGCTTGAACTGCTTACAGCTCCTTTCAAGCGCTTCGCGCAGATGGAAGCCACTGGCGGCATAATGCTCCTGATCTCCGCGGCGGTCGCGATTGCGTGGGCGAACTCCCCCTGGCGGCATAGCTATGAGACCCTCTGGCATACGCCGCTGACCATCGGGTTCGGCCACTTCCAGATTTCAGAGACCCGTTATCAGTGGATCAATGACGGGCTGATGTCCATCTCTTCTTCCTGGTCGGCCTCGAGATCAAGCGCGAGGTACTGATCGGCGAACTGTCCCGGTTGAAGAAGGCCGCGTTCCCATTCATCGCGGCGCTGGGAGGAAGCGCGCTCCCGGCACTTATTTATTTCTTGGCCACACGCGACAGTAACGCTCACTTCTCAGCACACTGGAATTGGCGGAGGAACACTCCGCGGAGGAGCACGACGCGGTCCATGCTCTGGAATTGCAGTGTGAACTCGTTCAGTCACCGCTGCACCGCATCGAACATCGGCTCCAAACCTGGGTCAGCCTCCTGATCATGCCACTCTTTGCCCTGGCCAACGCGGGCGTTTACATCATCGGGAACATTCGGGCCGCCGTGTCCCATCCCGTCACTCTGGGAGTGACGCTGGGGTTGTTCGTTGGCAAACCTCTGGGAATCACAGCTTTTGCGTGGCTTGGGGCCAAGTCAACGCTCGCCTCACCGCCGGCAGGCGTCGCTTGGAAGCAGATCCTTGGTGCAAGTTGGCTGTGCGGCGTCGGCTTCACCATGTCGCCGTTTATTGCGAGCTTGGCGTTCGGTGAGGGACCGCTGCTCGATATCGCGAAAATCGGTATACTCTCCGCTTCCGTACTGGCGGGAATCGCCGGCACCAGGATGCTCTGGCGTGCAGTCTAACTCTTCTCCTGTCCTTCCGTTACGTTGAGCCGAAAGCCAGGCGCCTTGTAATCCAGCTTGACGTACTTATCCGGGATCGCGATGGCATTCCCGTCCCGCAGTGAGGAAAAATGCGGAGAGCAGATTTCTACGCCCGCTTCGTTGAACTTG
>DASPRM010000088.1 GCA_035624455.1 Terriglobales bacterium | reverse complement strand
GCCAGTGCGGGTTTCCTGATCTCCAACGCTGCAGACTGCCCAGAAGCGCTGATAAATGCCACCTCGCTGGAGGTGCCCGATGATTCCACTACCTCTTCCTCTTATTGCTACGATCGTCGTTATCTTGTACGTCCTGAGCGCGATCAAGATCCTGCGCGAATATGAGCGGGGTGTGATTTTTCGCCTGGGGCGACTACTTCCCCAAGCCAAGGGACCGGGAATCATCCTGGTGTTTTACCCGGTCGATCGAATGGTACGGATTTCCTTGCGCCAGGAGGCGCTCGAGGTAAGGCCTCAGGACATCATTACGCGCGACAACGTCACATTGAAAGTGAACGCAGTGATCTTCCTCCGCGCAATCGACCCGCGGCAGGCGGTAGTTGAAGTGTCCGACTACCTGAACCAGACTTCGCAATTTGCGCAAACTACACTGCGCTCAGTCCTCGGCGAGGCAGAGTTGGATGAACTGTTGGCCCATCGGGACAAAATCAACATGCGCCTGCAGGGCATTCTCGATGCCCACACCGCGCCTTGGGGTGTCAAAGTTGTGAATGTGGAGGTTAAGCAAGTGGATCTACCAGAATCTATGCTTCGTGCGATGGCCAAGCAGGCAGAAGCGGAACGCGAGAAGCGGTCAAAGATCATCCATGCAGAGGGCGAGTTCTCGGCGGCACAGCGATTGGTAGATGCAGCCCGCTTGCTGGCCGAGGAACCGGTCAGCATCCAGCTACGCTACCTCCAGACATTGACTGAAATCGGGGTGGAAAAGAACACGACGTTGGTTTTCCCCGTGCCAGTGGACATATTTTCGCGCATCACGAAACTCGGGGAGAAAGGGTGAGGGGGCAGCGCCGCTACACCCATGGGATTCTGAAGGAAGGAGCTGATGAATCGGTGATTCGCGGGCTCGGCAGAGCGGCGATGCCTGTGATGTGGGTCACTGTGTGCCGCCCTGGGCTTTAAATAGGATACATGTAGGTTGTTGGCCCCACTGGCAAGGTCAAGGGAGTTTGGGAGCCGCAGTACGAGGGAGCAGTCCATGCGTGCCCCGCCATCCTGGGAGGAAATTACTTCGAACCTGGGCTGGGACGTGGCCGAGCGGGAACTAGGCTATCGGCCCGGTCACCCCATCAACATCGCCTGGATGTGCAGCGACCGCATCTGTCAACTGGGCCTGGCAAAGAAGTTGGCTCTGCTTTGGGAAGACTATCAAGGTAAGGCAAAGCGATTCACTTACGACGACGTTCGAATTCTCTCCAATACCATCGCCTACTTCCTTTCCGAGCTAGGGATTCAGCCGGGGGAACGAGTTTGCTTGTTTCTGGACCGTGTGCCCGAGCTGTATATCGGATTTCTCGGGATTCTGAAGATGGGAGCGGTGGCACAACCGCTGTTCTCTGCGTTCGGCGACGAATCACTCTTGGTCCGACTTGCCGATGCCGAAACCTGCGCCATCCTCACGCAAAAGAAGCATCTGTACAAGGTTCGCAAGATCCGCGAGCTGGTGCCGAGCCTTCGACACATCATCGTTGTGGACGCAGACTCGGCTTCCCTTGGAGAGCGCGAAACTGCCTTTGCGATGGAGCGAGCTCCGGGGGGCAAACATTTCCCCGCTTATCCGACGATGGCCGATTCTCCCTCAGTTCTGCACTATACCTCCGGGACGACTGGTCAGCCAAAGGGTGCGCAACACGTCCATTATTCGATCATCGCCCAGTACCTCACCGCGAAATGGGTACTCGATCTCCAGCCCGATGACATTTACTGGTGCAACGCCGACCCCGGCTGGGTCACGGGCACGTCGTACGGCATTATCGGCCCATGGTCGAACGGGGTTACGCAGGTGGTGCTCGATTCTGGGTTCAATGCTGAACGGTGGTATGAGTTTATCGAACGGTACCGCGTGAGCGTCTGGTATTCGGCGCCGACTGCTATCCGCCTTCTCATGAAGGAGGGCGTGGAAGTCGCCCAGAAGCGTAATTTGTCAAGCTTGCGCCATCTGGCTAGCGTCGGCGAACCGTTAAACCCCGAGGCCGTACTCTGGTCGCATGAAGTGTTCGGGAGGCCATTTCACGATACCTTCTGGCAGACCGAAACCGGCTGCATCGTCATCAGCAACCTTCCCGGGATGATGATCAAGCCCGGATCCATGGGGAAGCCGTTTCCAGGAATAACTGCAACCGTGCTTGATCCGAAGACCTACGAGCCCGTGAACCGGGCGGGCGTGGCCGGCCTGATCGCGCTACGGCCCGGCTGGCCGTCGCAGATTCGCGGCTACTGGAACAACCAGGAAGGATTCCAGGCGAAGTTCAAGAATGGATGGTATCTGTGCGGCGACCGCGCCTCAATCGATCGCGATGGCTACTTCTGGTTCATGGGGCGGGACGACGATGTCATCAACACAGGCGGACATCTGGTCGGTCCTTTCGAAGTCGAATCGGCACTGCTGGAATGCCCGGCGGTGGCCGAGTCCGCCGTCGTCGCCAAACCCGATCCCGTCAACATGGAAGTCGTGAAAGCGTATGTGACCCTGAAGCGAGGATTCCGACCATCCGATGATCTTGAACTGGACATCATGAACAATATTCGCAAGCGGTTGTCGCCGCTGGCGATGCCCCAGGAAATCGAGTTTGTGAGCTCCCTGCCCAAGACGCGCAGCGGCAAGATCGTTCGCCGCATCCTGCGCTGCAAGGAGTTCAACGAGCCTGTGGGAGACCTCTCCACGATCATGGAAGACTGAGAGGTGACAATGGACGAAATCACCAAAGTAGTTCGTGACTACATTATCCGGGAGTACGTGCAAGAGGGAGACGAGCGGGAGATCACCGAAACCACGCCGCTGATCTCCAGCGGCCTTGTGGATTCTTTCTCCATGGTGTCACTGCTGCGATTCCTGGAAAAGAAGTACACGATTCACATTCCCGACTCCGCCGCTACACCCGAAGCCTTCGACACGGTCGAGCGCATTGTGGCCTTGGTACGGCGGTTTCAGAAAGCTGAAGTCGGCAGCGTTTAGAACGTGCCCGACGCTGCCAACGCCTGATGCGGACTTAGGCACGGGTACGATCTCTCATTACGCGAGGCCTCTTATGTCCTTCTCCAATGTGGTTCGTGAAAGCTATCTGACCGAGATTGAAGGAATCAAAGCCGCGGGCCTTTTCAAAGAGGAACGCTATATCCACTCACCGCAATCAGCGGAAATTGAAGTGGAATTCCCGGTCGGTTCTGCCATCCGCAAGTGTATCAACATCTGCTCCAACAACTATCTTGGGCTGTCGAGCCACCCGGAGGTGATCGCTGCCGCGCACGCTGGCCTCGATGGACGCGGCTACGGAATGTCTTCGGTGCGCTTCATTTGTGGCACTCAGGACATTCACCGGGAACTGGAGAGGCGGCTGAGCGAGTTCCTCGGCACCGAGGACACCTTGCTCTTCCCCTCCTGCATGGACGCCAACGCCGGCTTCTTCGAAGCCTGTCTAAAGGAGCAGGACGTGATGATCGCCGATCGGCTCGTTCACGCGTCGATTGTGGACGGCATGCGTCTGTCGAAAGCCATGCAAGACACGTACAAACATTCCGACATGGGGCACCTGGAGGAGAAGCTGCAAGAACACCAGGATAAGCGGTTCCGCATGGTTATCACCGATGGCGTGTTTTCCATGGACGGCGATACCGCCAAGCTGGCTGAAATCGTTGCCCTGGCCGAGAAGTACAACGCAATGGTTTTCGTGGATGACTCCCATGCTACCGGCTTCATTGGCAAAACCGGACGTGGAACACACGAGCACTGCGGCGTATTCGGCAAGATCGATGTGATCACCACAACGCTGGGAAAGGCGTTAGGCGGCGCTTCCGGCGGCTGCGTCAGCGGACGGCGCGAGTTGGTGGAGATGTGCCGCCAACGGGCACGACCTTATCTGTTTTCCAATGCCGTGGCGCCGGTAATCGTGGCCGGAGCCCTAAAGGTGCTGGATTTGATCACTACCACGACCAAGCGCCGCGACAAACTGGAGTGGAACGCCCGGTACTGGCGTGGTCTGCTCACGGATGCTGGTTTCGACCTCAAGGAAGGTGACACCCCGATCGTGCCGGTCATGCTCTATGACGC
>DASPRM010000087.1 GCA_035624455.1 Terriglobales bacterium | reverse complement strand
AAAGAGGAACCCCAACCAATTTGCAGCAATATTCCTTCCAAACTCAAAAGAGCGATTCGCTTTAGCCATATGGCAAGATTCGTTTGGAAACTATTCTAAATGAAAGAAGTACCTGTGTCCTAAACCGCCTATCAAGTAATGCTCAATGAGTACCGATCATTGTAAAATTCGATGGCCCAACTGCTATCCATGGGCTGGCACCAAAAGCTGGATGGCAACGGCCGAGTGGGCGTACACCGGTTCATAAACAAGCGTCTACACCTCCCAAAAGAGCCGTGCGCCACCGCGTCCCATTTCTCGGATGCCCGACCGCTGCGATTTCAGACAAGTGCCAGAACGTCGTCGTATGTCCGCGCAAGGGTCGTACAGAATGTTTGTACCCTCTCTGTTACCTGGCGCTGCAAACCGGGCCTCTGGTCCAGCGCAGATCGGATCCGCTCAATCAGGTCCGCAGAGGTGAAATTTTGCAGTTCGACAGTGTAGTCGGCCAAACCTACGTCCTCCATCAACTGAGTCACCTTTCGTATAGGAGAGATGGCGACTACGGGAACGCCAGCCACCAGGCTCAGAATCGCACCATGCAGACGTGAGGCGATGACAATATTGGCTCCGCGGACCTGAGCCAGGAAATCTCCAACTCGCGGTGCATCGCACAACTTGATTCGACTGGAAAACCGACGCTGGATCAGTTCCTGCAGGCGGACGGCGAAGGGTCGATCCATCGCGCTCTGCGAGCAGACAATATGCACCCGCAGACCACGCCCCGCTATCCAATCGCACGCGGCGGCTAGGTGTTGAAGATAGAGCTTGTGACGGTCGTCGGTATCATCATTCGCCCAAGTCTTTACCGAGATGGGATTTACCGCAATGAAGGCTTCGGTTTCCGGCTGAGGCATGTTTTGCGAAACATCAAACTGAAGACCGAACGCCAGGTCGGGGCAAAGATGGCTCGGCGCATGAAGGCCCAATGCCCTCAGTGCGGCAAGGGTTCCTCCATCGCGAAACGCCCGGTAATGCGCCAGGCGCAAAGCGGATAGAACAAAGAATCGACTGAGTCTGTTCGCAAGGCGATCCAACCCAACTCCCATGAAGGCGATCCTCGCTCCATGGAGCCGTGCCAAGGCGAGCCATTTGAATATCCTAAACGGGTGACCCCAGGGACCACCCCAGAAATCATCAAGTTGCCCGCCCCCGGACACCAGTAGAAGATCCAGCGAACCAACGAAGGTAGCGATGCGTTTGAGGGCACGCCATCGCCTCCGCCCCATCTCACCTCCATGGTCCACTTCCCCCCCAATCTGAGGGACTGCATTCGGACCTACCGGATTCGCGGCAGGTCCGCAACCGTCGAGAGGGAAGCCACCGATGCCCAAGGAGCGCACGGTATCATGCGGGTCAGGGTAGATACCGATGATCTCAATCCCCGGCATACGCGCGCGAAGATTCTGAATGACGGTCATTTGGATAGCAGTGTCGCCCAGATTCCGGCTGGAGGATGGACTGAGTAATCCGACACGCAAGCCCTTCCCCCTCCGTGCTGCCCTCTGGCGAGGTGCAAAGGCATTGGACAGCGTTGATTGTGAGAAGGGGTCGAGTGCGGGACTAAGCATGCCGTCTGTCTCGCTTTCTTAGGATGGCAGCGCGAAACTCCGCCCACAGGTAGCTGCGCGCCCAAACGGCACGCCGAGCAACCAGCGCCAGCGTCTGCAGTTTTTCCGGCAGACTGAGGGAAGCTCGCAACACCGTTACAAGAAAGTCGAGGTGTAACCACAAAAGGCGCAAATCATACTTGCTCCTTCTCTGCGGATCGAAAAAGAAACCCATCTCCTCCGGGGTCAGCAAGCTCGAAAAAGCCTCACGACCCATACGCCGATAGAGCAGGATTTCTGGCAGCAAAAGGAATCGCCCCTGTAGCGCTAATTCCGCCATGAGAACGACATCCCCTCCCGGGTAATGGCGGTCTAGCTGAGTACGGCGCAGGGCATCGACTCGAATCAGTCCGCTTTGCGCATTGTTTAGTCGGATCATGCGGCAAAGCGTGTTGAAACGTTCATGCGGTCGGCCTTCGATCACCGAAAAGTCTCCCGAGTATTCTTCGCGCCTGCCGCTTTCTTCTTCTACCAAACAGGTTCTGCCGTAGCAGAGGACAATCCCCGGATCGGCTTCCATTGGCGCGACACACCTCGCGAGCATTTCCGGCGCACAGTAATCGTTGGCTGAGGACCATTTAAAGTACTTGCCACGTGCCTGCACGGCAACAAAGTTCCAATTGGCTGGGGCACCGAGGTTGATCGGCTGACGTATATACCGAATACGTTCATCCTGTTTGGCGTAATCGCGGCATACTTTCTCCGTATCATCGGTCGAAGCATTGTCGGAAATGATCAATTCGAAATCGGCTACGGTCTGCCCGAGAAGCGAGTCGAGGGCTTGCGGCAAGAAGCCCGCGCCGTTGTATACCGGCACGCCGATGCTGATGAGCGGAGGCATCAGCCCTGGCCTCTTACGGCTACCACGCTTGGGTCGGCTCCAAAGTTCCGCAACCTACCGGTAACCTCGTTATGGACCACGATGTGATCCCTCCTCCTGTCCCACCCTAGCCACACCCACTGTTTTGGCCGGGGAAATATCGCTGGCCAGGCTCTTCGTTTTCGCTTCGTCCCTATCGTCGCGGTTGCCAGTCACCTGCCCGCGATAATCGAGTTCGATGCTCCGGACCGCCGGATATAGATTTGCAGCGCCACGAACGTCGCGGTCGGCTTCAACGAAGAAAGTCGCGGCCGGCAAGGCACGATCGTACTCCCTTTCAAGATCGTACCGATAGAGGTAGACCCCCAGATGGAACGTGCCGACCGCCAGGTGCATCTTGAGATCAAAATCCACCGTGCACGATTCCCCCGCGAGCAGATTTACTGGGGCAGTCCCGAGTCTCTCGCTCGAGGTGTCGAAAATGTTGGCGAGCCCTTTGTCCAAGACTGAAATTACTACTGCGATGTGCTGCGTGGCTCGCCGGGCTGTGAAGGCGACGCGTACGCTTGCATTCTCCCCCGCATGAAATCGAACTGCCGGTTGTCCATTCCGGGAGAGCGTGACTTCGGTAATCTCGACCTCGGCATCGTGCACTCTCTTCAGCTTGCTGCGCTCCCGGCTCAGGTAGGTCTGGATGATGTCGCCAGTCGGGCCGTCCGCGACGATGCTGCCGCGATCAAGCAAGACGGTGCGCTGGCACAGGTCCGACACCGCTTTCAGGTTGTGCGAAACAAAGACCACCGTCGCGCCGCTCTTAGCGATCTCCCGCATCTTCTGCAGGCTTTTCTGTTGAAACACGTAGTCGCCAACGCTCAGAACCTCATCAATGACCAGGATGTCTGGTTCTAGGTGCGCCGCCACTGAAAAGCCCAGTCGCGCGTACATGCCCGAGGAATAACGCTTGACCGCCGTATCGATGAACGACGCCAGCCCGGAGAATTCCACGATTGCGTCGAACTTGCCTGCAACCTCGGCACGGCTCATTCCCAGGATCACGCCGCTGAGGAACACGTTTTCCCGGCCGGTGAGATCAGGATGGAAGCCCGCGCCAATCTCGATCAGCGCTGATAGCCTTCCCTCCACCTCGATATGCCCGCGGGTCGGCGTCATGATGCCGGCCAGGTGCTTGAGCATTGTGCTCTTTCCAGCGCCGTTGTGGCCGATCACCCCGAGTGTTTCCCCGTGGCGTACTTCCAGGTTGATATCGGTGAGCGCCCAGAAATCACGTTGGTCCGCTGCACCCGTTCGGCGGCGACCAAGCATGCGGTGAGCGAGGGACGGCAGCAGGTCGCGCAGGGAGTCGTGTATCTCCCCACGGCGGAAGCGCTTGGAAACGCCAGTGAACCGGATCGCGATTTCCTCTTCCATGGCTCAGATGCAATCAGCAAACGAAGGTTCGAGACGCCGGAACAGCAGCCAGGCGCAGCCCGCCACGACCAGCGAAACGACAGCGCTGTAGGCGATCCAGACCAGATCGGGCATGCGCCCGCGCACCACCGCTGAATACAAACCTTCCAGCGGCGGCGCGAATGGATTCAGCAGGACCCACGTGCGCCACTTACCCAACATGTCGGCCTCATACAGGACCGGAGTAAAGAAGATGGAGAACGTCAGCAGAACCTCGACGATATACTTCACATCGCGGAAGAAGAGGTTGGCCGTTGCCAGGGCGATGCCCATGCCGCTAACCAATAGCACTAGCAACAGCATCAGCGGGCCGACCCAAAGGAGGTGAACGGTAACCGGCGTGCTTAGCACCGCCAGTACGATGATCAGAGCTATGGCAGCGATCCCGAAGTCGAACAGGGCGGACAGAACCGAGGATAGAGGAAACACGATGCGCGGGCAGTTAGCGCGCGTAACGAGATTGCTGTTTGCCGTCAGGCTGTTGGTGGAGAGGCGCAGCGAGCTGATGATGAAGGCCCATGGCAAAGACTTCACCATGATGGCTGCAACACTGTCCTTTTGGAGTTGGGTGCCGGACAGATGCGCCATGCCCCCACGGACTAGCAGACCGGCCGCGACGATCAGGCAGGGCATCAGGATCGCCCAGAAAAATCCCATTACCGACTGCTTGTACCTGATCGCGATCTCACGCCAGGCCAGCATGATCAGCAACTCGCTGCTGAGCTTGAGCGTCCTATTCATTAGGCTTGTGCGCCCCTGTTTCATCTTACATCCGATCAGGTGGGAGTCGCTTCCCCAGGTTAATCGAGAGTTAGTCTCCATCAGCTCCTTGCCAGGTCGAGGAGCTGCAGAGGACACGCTGGTATGCTCAGGATTTCTTGGCCAACCTCGGATTAGCTTAATGAGTGGGGACGAGCGTTCAGCATTCGAATTCCGGATCAGGCGAAGCGCCGAAAGACGGGTTTCACCGGTCGCCCTTTGATGTACCTCTCCGGGCCATCCGCAAGCGCCCGCCGGTAAATGCGCAAGGCATCTGCGGCCGCTTCAACCGTATGATCGATGTCCTGCTCGCTATGCGAATAGCTGACGACGAATGACGGTGCGATGACCCCGCGTTCAATCATTTCCTGCATGAAGAGGGTGCGGAACATCTGGCTCGGCCGTTTATCGGCATCCCGCGTGCCGAACAACAGGTTGCAATCGCGGCTGACGAGGTCGACATATCCGACAAGGTTGTTTTCTTCGACAGCGTGTTTGAAGCCCTGGCGCAAGCGCGCGCCGCGCGTATAGAGAGTTTCCACAACGGGATAATCGCGATAGAAGCGCATGGTCGCGATCGCTGCGCCAAGCTGATGAGTTTCTGCTCCGTGGGTGGTGGAAAGCAGGAATACGCGCTCACGGTCATGGTCATTGCCTCCGAGTTGCATGATTTCCCTGCGCCCCGCCAGAGCCGAGACCGAGAAGCCATTCGCCAGCGCTTTGCCGAAAGTGCTCAGGTCCGGGGTAACGCCGTACTCGCCTTGGGCGCCGTTCAGGTGCCAGCGGAACCCCGTGATCATCTCGTCAAATACCAGCAGCGCACCATTAGCGTGCGCAGTGCGCTTGACCCCCTCCAGATACCCGGGAAGAGGCTCTTCTATGCGCGCTGCCTCCATCATCACGCAGGCGATCTTTCCTGAATGCTGCGCGAACAAAGCTTCAAGACCGGTGATATCGTTATACCTGAATTTCACGATCAACCGACGGGTCGCTTCCGGAATACCCGCATTCATTTCCGTAGTGCCGATAAACCAGTCGCTGGTGGAGAAGAACGGGTGGTCGGAACAGATCGCCACCATGTCGCGGCCGGTGTAAGCTCGCGCCAGGCGCAGAGCCCCATCGACAGCGTCCGAGCCGTCCTTGCAAAACTTGACCATCTCGGCCGTATTTATCAGCTCGAGAAACTGCTCGGCACATTCTACTTCAATCGAAGCGGGCCGCGTGAAATTGACGCCGTTGCCAAGCTGCTCACGCACCGCTTCAATTACGGGCTCAAAAGCGTGGCCGAGCGTGACGGCTCGCAACCCCATACCATATTCGATGAACTTATTGCCATCCACATCCCATACATGGCAGCCCTTCCCCCGGACGATGAACCCGGGAGAGAGCTGGGGATACTGATCGTCCCCCTTGGCGTAGGTGTGGCACCCCCCTGGAATCAAAGCATGGGATTTTCTTCTAAGTATTGATGAATTTTCAAAGTTCATATCAAATCACCAGCTTTCTGCAATAAAATGCTTCAGCAAATTTCTCGGCTGCGTTCGATTCGAGCCCTCTCAGGCGCAGGATCGAGGTAAATGTATCTTCTGTGAACCAGGCCTTAGCGCGCTGGGAGCCGAAGTGTTTCATTAGGTGCTTCAATTTACGCTTACATACTTTGGAAGATAGCAGCACAAAGAAATTAGGTTGACCGAGATCGCCTTCGTACTTTGGAATCTCGTATTCGAGAATCAAGTGGTTCCGAAAGGTCTGCCAAGTGATTTCCGCAATCAGTCGGTGATCCTGATGCCGATCTTCTAGCCGAGGGGTTAGAATGATATCCGGGCTTTCGCTTGCCTTGATTTCCTCGAATAACTCCTTGATTTCACTGAAGTGAGCAGGAAAATGACCATCGCGGAAATTGCGTAGCACAAGATTCACCCGCTTGGCGTTTTTCAACAGCGCATTCGCACTAACGCGCGCTTCGGCCTCACGTTGACCAGGTGCGCTGAATACCACCCAGGCAACCTCGACTTGCTTGAATGTATCGAGCCATTGCAGCACTGTGCCACCGCAGCCGATCTCGAGATCGTCACTGTGCGCACCGATACACAGTAACCGCAACGGCTGGTTTTGCGAGCCAAGGCTTAGCTTAAGCATCGAGTTGCCGCTCAACGCTCAACGCTTCCACACCATCCACGGGCACTCGCCGCGACCTTCCATACGGTCATACGCGATCTTGTCCCTGAATGTATCCATCTGCTGCCAGAAGCCGAAGTATCGGAATACCCCCAATTTCTTTGCCTCAATCAATCGTTGGAAGGGTTTTTCGACAAGCTCTTCCCCTTCCTCTATGTAGTCGAAAATTTCCTTTCGCAGGCAAAAAAATCCTGCATTGATAAGAAATTCCGAATCTCTCATTCTACCAAACGCAGTGACGGTGCCATGGTCGTCGGCATAAACCCCATGAAAACTCTCTGCAGTCGGCACCGCCAGAAAGCTGGCCACGACGCCGCGCGCCCGAAAGTCGGCGATATGTTCATTCAGAGGCAGGTCGGTCAAGGCGTCCGCATAGTTGGCAAGGAAATCTTCTTCGCCTTCGAGAAATTTGCGCACCC